>NZ_NOLK01000199.1:0-12951 GCF_002245985.1 Nostoc sp. 'Peltigera membranacea cyanobiont' 232 | reverse complement strand
CCCTAACCCTCCCCTTGTAAAGAAATCTTGTTTCCCCCCTTTATAAGGGGGGATTAAGGGGGGTGATACGACTTGTGTGTACACCGTAGTCCTAGTAGTGACGCGATCGCTGTATCCTAGTTTTAAGTCGCGCTGTGGCCGTGGCATAAGAATAATTTGTCATCCTCTAATTCTCCCCATAATATCTATGCCTTTTAATATTTTTTTTAAAACCCAAAAACCTGAACCCTTAAAGACTGAACCCTTAGAGACTGGTTTAATCAAAATATCGGGATGTGACAACCCTAAGCGGCGCGGGGATGTGATTTTTGTTCACGGCTTAGGTGGTCACGCACGCGGAACTTGGCATCCCCAAGAACTACGCGACGATGATAATTTCTGGTTAACGTGGCTTGCACAAGAAAGACCAGATTTAGGTATTTGGTCTTTTGGCTACAAAGCTGAACCCTTTGAATGGAGAGGTTCAACAATGCCACTTTTTGACCGTGCTAGTAATTTACTGGAATATTTACAAGTTAATGATATTGGCAAATACCCAATAATTTTTATCACTCATAGCATGGGTGGATTATTAATCAAAGAAATGCTGCGTAATGCTCAGACATTTAAAAAAACAGCAGTTATTGAACAGACAAAAGGTATTGTATTCCTCTCCACTCCTCACACAGGTTCTCATCTTGCCAACTTAGTCGATAAAATTGGGATTTTGGCACGAAGCTCTGTTAGTGTTGATGAACTGAAAGTACATATTCCTCAACTGCGTCAACTTAACGAGTGGTATCGGCAAAATGTTGATGACTTGAAAATTGCTACAAAAGTTTATTTTGAAACGAAGCCCACCAAAGGCTTTTTAGTTGTAGACCCAGATAGTGCTAACCCAGCCATCAAAGATGTCCAACCTACGGCTACAGATGATGACCATCTTTCTATCACCAAGCCAACATCAACAAATAATTTAGTTTACAAGGGAGTTAGTCAGTTTATTAAGCAACAATTGCTAACTAACCTAGCCATTGTTGAACAATCAACACCAAAAGAAAAAGAGAAGAACTCCCCAGTGATTTTTGAAAATCCTGATGGTCAAGTTCCTCTTAACTCTCCCTTTTATATCGAGCGTCCAGAGGTGGAAATTAAATGTTATGAATTCATTCTACAACCAGGGGCGTTAATCCGCATCAAAGCGCCGCAGAAGATGGGCAAGACTTCCTTAATGAGTCGGATTCTTGACCATAGTAAGCAAAAAGGGTATCGTACAGTTTCTCTTAATTTATGGAGTCAAGAAAGCCTTGCCGATCTCAGTAGCTTTTTACAGGGTTTTTGTGCAATTCTGAGTGAAGAGTTAGGCTTAGAAGAACAAATAGATAAATATTGGAAAAAACGATTAAGCAATCAAGTAAACTGCACTAATTATTTAAAAGAATACTTATTAAAAAATATTGATACTCCTCTAGTATTAGGCTTAGATGATATTGATAGAATTTTTCCTTATCCCGAAATTGCTCAAGAATTTTTTGCTCTACTCCGAGCTTGGCATGAAAATGGTAAAAACGAAGTAATTTGGCAAAAGTTGCGTTTAGTAATTGCTCATTCTCAAGAAGTATATGTTTCCCTAAATGTCCATCAATCCCCTTTTAATGTAGGTTTATCTGTGGAAATAGGAGAATTCAACGCCACACAAATAAAAGAATTAGTCCAACGACATAAATTAAATTGGTCAGATACACAAATCGGACAATTAAGGGGAATGATTGATGGCCATCCTTATTTATTAAAGACTGCTCTTTATCAAATTGCCACAGGTAATTTAACTTTAGAAAAATTTCTGAAAGTTGCTCCCACTGACGAGGGATTATTTAGAGGCTTTTTACATCCCTATGTTTCAGTGTTGGAAGAAGATATATTGTTAAAAGCAGCGATCCAAAAAGTTATCAACAGTGAGATTCCTGTTAAGTTAAACTCTGTACAAACTTTTAAATTACGCAGTCTGGGCTTAATTGAATTTAAAGGAAGTGAAGTTCAATGCCTTTGTAATTTATATCGTCTTTATTTTCGAGAACGCCTATCCGAATAATTACACCCAGCTTGAGAGGATCAACGCATCAATAATTAGCGTCAAAATGATTTGGCAAGAGACGCGATAAATCGCCGTCAAGACGAAGGACTGATTATCGCTCTTTTATTACTCCGAAAAAATAAAATATTCGTAGGTTGGGTTGAACGAAGTGAAACCCAACAAAACCAGAGATTGTTGGTGTTGGGTTTCGTTCCTCAACCCAACCTACGCCTAAATTCATCAAAGTCCTTAAAAATAAGGGTGGATGATTTTTATCCGACGAGAGTCATAAAAGAGCGTTATTGTAGAAACGGCGATTTATCGCGTCTTTGCGAGCAGCGAATTTTTATCAAAAAACCTTAACCGAACCGTATTGCAGTATACCCCATCATAAGTGCGATCGCACTCTTGTATCTCACCGAACGATTAATCAAATAAACTTAACAAAGCTTTCGCCGTCCCTTCTGGCAAGCATTACAGGCAGAAGTTTTCGGCTCAAAATCAATACAGGCGATCGCTTCCTCAGAACAAGCTTTTTTTGGGTGTACAGTACATTTGAGACGGTAGTCGTTGGTGAAATATTCGCAACCAGAGCAAGGAATTTTATGGAGCGTTTTTAAATGAATTATTCCTTTTTTTATCGTTAACCAGACACTACCAATGAATAGAATCATTATTGTCCAACCACAAAAGGCGCACAAAATCATCGTTAACATTAGTTATCCTCATAAAAATTCCAAAAAAATGCCCGCAGTCCACTGCTGTTAACCGCAGGCATCGGAGTTTATTTAGCTAGTGTTGAGTGAAACTTAATTAACTATTAGTTTGACGCGATCGCCAAGAGTGCCAAACGTAACCTAAGAAGGCCACTACACCAAGAAAAAACTGAATATCTGCCAATCCTAGACGTTCCGAACCGTAAAATTCTCTCGGAAAAACTGTTGTGTTATATCCCACAAATGCGGTAGAAACCCAAGCCATCAAAGCTAAACCAAGCAAGCTATAAGAAAGAATTTCTTCACCATTCTCAATTGGTAAAATTTGTCTTATCCAGGTAAAAGGCTGCACAAGAATATGCCATGCACCACCAGCAATTAAAATTAAACCAATCCAAATGTGACCACCAATGACATCTTCTAAGTTATCAACACTTGCCATCCCTAAAGGAGTCCAGCTACCATCTTTCAAACCAACTAAGTAGCCAAAAATTGTGGCTGGGTTTAAATTAGGATTGCTAATCAGGCGGACATTTCCCAAGTTAGTGTCATAAATTCCGCCAAAAATCGTTGCCTTTAGCACTAATAAAAAGGCTCCCAAACCCAGAATAATTAGGTGATGACCTAAAATTAAACCCAATTGCTTCGGATCATTCCATTCATAGTGAAATTTTGCCGTCTGTCCACCGGCATTATATAAAATTGCTGGAGCGCGAAAAACATGAAAAAGTCCACCTGCACCCAACACAGCAGATGCAACTAAGTGCAAAATGCCAATTACAAAATAAGGATAGGTATTGACTACTTCACCTCCAGCACCGACACCCCAGCCCAAAGTTGCTAAGTGGGGTAACAAAGTCAATCCCTGTTCATACATTGGTACGCTAGGAACAAAACGTGTAACTTCAGATATTGTGATTGCTCCTACCCAAAACATAATTAAGCCTGCATGAGCAATGTGAGCGCCTAATAATTGACCAGATAAATCAGTTAAACGGGCATTACCCACTAACCACGATAAATTTGTGTCTGCTGCTAAGGTTCTATCAGTTGTAATTGTCATAGTTAAATACCTTTAATGGGGAGTGGTGAGTGGGGAGTAGGGAGTGGGGGAGGAATTTCTAACTCCTAACTCCTAACTCAGCACTTATTACGATTCGCTACCAATGGCATTTAATGCCTTTTCAATTTGCCTAAAGTCAACGCCAATTGCTCGCAGGGCGTGCCACAGATGACCTTGCAAGAAGAAAAACGCTAAGAAAAAATGGGCATTTGCTAACCATGCTCTGGAAGTGTAACCACCGTTAGCTAACTTAATGCTGTCGGCAAAATAAGGACTAACTCCGAGTTTTACTTCCAAAGTAGAGCCATAAAATTCCACGGGATAAGCTAAGGTATTTACTGCACAAAAGTAAGCTGCAACAAATCCCGCTAAGGCAATACCACCTAAAGAGTAAGAAAGAATGGCTTCACCGGAGAAAATTAAAAGCTTTTTCGCCCAAGGTAAAGGCTCTATGAGGATGTGCCAAATACCGCCGCCAATGAGTAATAAGCCTACATAGATATGACCGCCGACTAAATCTTCTAAGTTATTAACAGTGGCAAAGTGAGTTTGATAGCCATAAATGACTAAGGGATTGAGTGTGGGGTCGGTAACAACTCGAACATCATGAATTGTCGAGTCGTACAGTCCTCCCCAGAACATCGCTTTTCCTACGAGGAGTAAAGCACCTAATCCTAAGAAAATTAGGTGATGTCCTAAGATGAAGCCAAGTTTTTTAGGGTCGTCCCATGTAAAGTGAAATTTCCGAGCGCGGCCAGTAGCATCTTTTAAGTTTTTTGGAGCTTTGAAGGTGTGGAAAAGTGCGCCAGCACCAAGCACAGCAGAGGAGATTAAGTGTAAAGCGCCGATTACAAAATAAGAGTAAGTATCGACTACCTGACCACCTGCGCCCACACCAAAACCCAAGGTGGCTAAGTGGGGAAGCAAAATCAACCCCTGTTCGCCCATAGGTATTTCGGGATTGTAGCGAGAGATTTCAAACCATGTAAACGCCCCAGCCCAGAGCGTTGTCAGTGCTGCTTGTGCCACATGAGCGCCGATAAATAAGCCAGAGAGATTGGCGAAGCGGGCGTTACCAGTCCACCAATCAAATTTGAGGTTGGGATTGCCGTATGTCTGCATTGTTAAGCACAATTAGCAATTGTTGCTAATAATATTTAATTAACTGGTTCTTGTCTCAGCAGTGAAATGTCGCGTGAGGGCTATTAAAGTAGACCCGAAGCTTTTATCTGAACGAAGAGAGGTTCTTCCAATTCACCGCAGGCGTTACCGATCTTCGTCAGATATGACTTCTTGCCACATCCTCTGCTTATTGACAGCTAACTACCAATTATTGAGATTACAAATTTAGTCTATTGAAAGTAATTCCTATTTAGCTTATCTCTTTACAAAATGTAATAATCAAGAATGGAAGGAAAATAGGCAACGCAAGCGGAGCGATGATAGTAACTATCACCGCTCTAACTACTCTTGGCTGCAAGCAAATATTAGTTTTTAAGCGTGGGTTATTCTGCTTTCTGTCTTCATGAATAACTTGTAGAAGTGGTAAGAGATAGTGGAGATGCTTCCAGTAAATGTGGATGGTGACATTGCCAAAAACTCAAAATCTCTTCGCCAACCTGTTGAGGGTAGAAGTAGTGAAAAAAATGATACCCTTGTGGGCATTCCCAGAGTTTATCTTCTGTCTTAAGCCAATTAAACCAGTCATGCAATGCAGTTGGATTGACTACCGGATCGCTCTTGCTACCACATACCATCATTGGCATAGAAACTCCACCCTTGGGTAAATAAACCAACTTAAATAAAGAGTGTGACGAGGGAGATTGTTCTAAATCTTTATCTAAGGCAGCTACTAACTTCTTAGTGGTATGAGGTGATTGATTTCCAAATAGACTGCGAACGGTGCTTGCTAAAACTAGCTCACGGCTGATATTAAAAAGTTGTCTTTGAAAGTAATAGTGAGCTTGCCAATTGTTTGCAGGTTGAGCAGCTACAGCCAGCAAAGTGAGCGATCGCACTTTTTGAGGAAATCGCCGCGCAAAGGTTAAGGCGATCGCACCACTCATCCCATGTCCCGCTAAATGCACGGGGCGATCGCGGCATTCTAAAAACTCATACAGCAACTCCACAGCTCGATCTATAGAACTAGCTTCATCTTTGGTTTGCTGGTATTCCCACTGGGCGATTCTCATATACCCACATAAGTAATCGAGTAATGGTTCATCAAAACGCTTCAAAACAGGACTAGCATTTAACCACAGAACATCAAATGAATCAGACATAAATAACCTATAACTTCTAAATTATCAATTTCGGCGGTTATAAACCGTTGGTCAGATCCCCGACTTCTTTAAGAAGTCGGGGATCTAAAAGCCCTTCCATTCGCCCTGGCTTTCTACAAACCAAATTCTGTCTTCAACTGAGCAACCCAAGTTTTAATTCGCTCATCTGTTAAATCAGATTGACTACCTTGATCGAGTGCCAATCCGACAAACTTGCCATTTTTCAAAGCTCTAGATTCGTTAAAGTCATACCCATCTTTTGGCCAGTAGCCAACAGTTTTACCACCGCGCTGGGAAATCTTTTCTTCCAGAATTCCTATTGCATCCTGGAAGTTATCGGCATAGCCATATTGATCTCCATCACCAAAATAGGCAACCAGCTTACCTTTAAAATCTATTTCATCCAGATCGGAGAAAAAGCCTTCCCAATCACTCTGAAGTTGACCTATATCCCAAGTGGGAGAGCCAATAATCAGCAATTCATACTCATCAAAAGTGCTAGTATCCGCCTCGTAAATGGGATGTAATGTTACAACATCACCACCAAACTCATCCCGAATTTTTTCAGCATCCGATTCAGTGTTGCCAGTTTGAGTACCGTAGAACAGACCAATTTTTTTCGACATATTGTCACCTGATATATAGATTTGCAATTTTCCTTAGAGATGGTGCGCGATGGTGCAAAGCACCCGCCAGATGCGATCGCAACGATACCTATTTGCCTAGTTCGGGCAACTCAGAAAAACAAACTGCTATTGGTTAACAGCAGGAAGGCAAATAAAGCTCCTCCACAGCTACCTACTGTCCACCCAGCATTGAACTCACTCCAAGACTTAGCTGTTTTCAAGTTTTCCGGTAGCTCCCCTTGAGCAGGTTTGCGCCCTTGAAACGATACACTGCCGTACAGCCACAGACAAATTGATAAAATCAACAGTAGACCGATTGTGGCCAGTAACCCTGCTTGATTCGCCAACTCCGTATCCCGCAACGGGCCTAACTTGACAAATGGGCCAATCAAGAAGTAGCCATGCGCCATACCAATTTCCAGCCCCCGTGAAAAAGCAGACAAGCCTTGACGGTAAATAGGAAGATTTCCTAACAACTTCAACGTGATATCCGAAGCATTCACTGGGGTATCAAAATTCCCAATTTCCGGCATCCCCGAAGGATTGACAACTCCCTGCTGAAAATCAAGTCCAACCGCGATGACACGAACTCTCAAAGCGTGCCAGATATGACCAGCTAAAAATACAACTGCCAGAGCAAAGTGACTAGTTGCTAGCCAAGTACGAACCGTAACAGTAGTACTCCATCCCAACGGGCCATAGAAAACAGTGGGATAAACGGTATCATTTACCGTCACAAAATATGCTGCCAACAAACCCATGTAAGCCAGAGCGCCCAAACTATACGATAGGTAAGCCTCTCCAGACCAAAACAGTACCTTTTTTGTCCAACCAAAAGGTTTGGTAAGAATGTGCCAAAATCCTCCGGCAATACAAAGTATTCCTACCCAAATATGTCCACCGATGACATCTTCTAGATTATTAACTGCTGCCATCCCTTGTTCGCCAAAAGCACCGAAGAGATAGCCAAAGATGCGGCTAGGGTTAATAGTCGGTTCAGTAATTACTCGCACAGATGCCACTGCCGGATCGTAAAGACCACCCCAAAACAGCGCCTTTGCTACCAATAACCATGCCCCGAATCCCAACAACAGCAAATGAATGCCGATGATGGTGGTCATCTTGTCTTCATCTTCCCAGTCGTAGCCAAACAAGCCAGGGAAAGACGGATTATCATCCAACACTGCTGGGCCTAGAACCGCATGGTAAATACCACCAGCACCTAGTACGGCAGAACTAATCAGATGTAAAACACCAATGACAACATAAGGATAGGTATCAACAATTTGGCCGCGATCGCCAACACCAAATCCTAATGTTGCCAGATGGGGGAGTAAGATTAACCCCTGCTCATACATCGGTTGTGCGGGGTTATATTTGGTGATTTCAAATAGAGTCATTGCTCCTGCCCAAAGCACAATCAACCCAGCATGAGCAACATGAGCGCCCAAAAGCCTACCCGACAGGTTAATGAATCGAGCATTGCCAGCCCACCAACCCGATTCCTGGGTCGTTATTGTTGCAGTTGTCATTCTTAGATTGCCTCCCCACTAGTTGAATGGATGACTCTACCCTTCGCAAAGTCGAATCCAGCAGCGCGTAAAGCGTGCCAGAGATGCCCTTGAAGAAAGAAGAAACCTAGCCAGAAGTGAGCATTCGCCAGCCAAATGCGAGAGGATAGTAAATTTCCACTCTGGAAGTAGGGAAAACGGTCAAACCCAATACTCAGGGCTGGCCCATAAAATTCCGGTGGGTAAGCAAGTGTGTTGACAGAGACAAAATAGGTAGCAATAAAGCCCATGAGAGCTAAAGCTCCCAAGCTGTAAGAAAGGTATGCTTCTCCTGACCAGATAAAAAGTTGCTTTGCCCAGCCAAAAGGTTGAGTCGTAATGTGCCAGATACCGCCGACAATGCAGAGAATGCTGACCCAAATATGACCACCAACCAAGTCTTCCAGGTTATTAACTCCAGCAATCCAATGTTTGCCACCGCCACCAAATAAGTAGCCAAAAATTATAGCGGAATTCCAGGTAGGGTTAGAAACTACGCGCACCTCACCCACCATAGAATCGTACAAACCGCCAAAGAACATAGCTTTGGCAACTAGTAAGCCTGCTCCCAGACCCAGTAATACTAAGTGAATACCCAGAATAGTGGTCATTTTATTAGCATCTTCCCAGCGATAGCCAAAGAAGGAAAATCTCTCTTCCAAGATGGCATACCCACTTAGGGCATGAAATATGCCGCCAAGTCCCAAGAAGGCGGAGCTAATTAGGTGCAATACTCCAATGACGAAGTAAGGATAGGTATCTACTATCTGTCCACCACTTCCTACACCCCAACCGAGAGTTGCTAAATGAGGCAATAGAATCAACCCCTGTTCGTACATTGGTTGCGCTCTGTTGAAATGGGCAAGTTCAAAAAGAGTCGTTGCACCAGCCCAGAGAACAATTAACCCTGCATGAGCAACGTGAGCGCCCAAAAGTCGCCCTGAGAGGTTGGTTAACCGGGCGTTCCCTGCCCACCAGGGAATCGACTCCGGTGTTTGAACAGCCATCCTTGTCATGGCGTTACCTCCTAAGAAATTTTTGAAATGCCTGAAATCTATTGTTGGCTTAATGAATATCTATCTCAATAAACCTGAAGATATCCTACCAGACTTATTGATAATTTATAGCAATTAATAGAGGTAAACTTTTGTAAAGGATTTCAGAAAACAAACCGAAAAGGTGGGCAGTGATTCATTTCACCCCAACAATGAGTGGGCTATGAACCAACTTTTTGTAAGTGGCTTACGATTTCCTCACACAATATTCCGAATAATTACTATAGGATTAAGTAAGTGGGCAAGAATAAATCAAACTAGATTAAGTAATGTAAAAAATATTGAGATTACTTTGTAGTGTTCGCAAAGCGTCTCGTAGAGAGGGCTTCAGCCCTTAAATGAGGACTAAAGTCCTCACTACAAACCTTGAATTATTCACGCCGATCTACTTACTATTTGATTTTTGAACGAAATTAGGTATTGTAGAGTGTGTTAGAACGGAGTTCGTAACGCACTATTATCAAGGGTTTGATGCGTTACGCTGTCGCTAACACATCCTACGGATATTTTCAGAAATCAAACCGGATTCCTATAGTTTCAAAAAATACATCGGTAGATGAAGCCAGAGGAGGTAAATTTTTTGTGCATGTGTGAAATTAATCCAAATACTAATGTCCAGATCCCCGACTTCTTTAAGAAGTCGGGGATCTAACTTTTCACGAATAATTTAGGATTGTTATATTATTGATTATTTTAAGTAAACTACAGAGGCAAATGTGAAAGCCTACTTTCCTTCCGATAGTTTGGCTGATAGTTAACATAATTCGTAATTCGTAATTAAAGAATTCAATTACGAATTACGAATTACGAATTACGAATTAAGCTTCGGCTGGTTGATATTCTTGTTGTCTTTCCACAAAACTTTGGACACGGGTGCGGTAATTTCTTACAGTTTCATCTACCCATTCGCGATCGTTGCTGTTTGCATACAAATGCACCAGTGGTTCGCTGGCATCTGGTAAAACTAACAGCCAACTGTCATCATAAGGTTGACAAATTTTCACTCCATCAATGAGTTCTAGGTTTTGGGCTGGGTGAGTTTCCACCAAGTAACGCATTAAAGCACCCTTGGCTGTCCACGGACAACGGACTGTATAAGTTTTATGAATTACACGGGGCAATTCCGATCGCGCAGCAGCAAGCGATCGCTCCTGTATGGTTAACATTTCAATTATCTTTGCAATGCAGAACATGGAATCAAAGCCTGGATGCAGTTGTGGGAAAATAAAACCAGTTTCTCCACTACCTCCCAGCACCACATTTGGATTTTTTTGACAAGCTTCCATTAAAGCTGTAGGGTTGGCTTTGGTGCGAATCACTCTACCATCATGACGACGAGCGACTTGTTCAATAGCACTGGAAGCATGAACTGGGACTACTACTGTTCCTCTGGGGTTAGCAGTTAAGATCATATCCACCATCAGTGCTGTTAACATTTCCCCACGAATTGGGTAGCCTGATTCATCAACTAAAATTAGTTGTTCTCCATTAGCTGATACTTGCACACCAAAGTTAGCTTTCAATGCCTCCACTACATGACCTAATTGAGTCAGCAGTCCTTCGCGGTCAGCTACGGACATAGCTGTTTTATTGACACTGGCATTCAATACGACTGCATCAGCACCAAATTTATCCAACATTTGGGGTAAAACTGCCCCTGATACGGCATAAACATAGTCAATCACTACTTTTGCCCGACTATTGCGGAGTGTATGAACATGCAAAAGTTTCTCAAAAGCAGTGCAGTAGCGATCCATCACTTGGCTGGGGTAAGACACATCGCCAATTTCATGAATTAGCGCCCGCCGCATATCTTCTTTAAAGTAAGCCCCTTCAATTTTCTTTTCCAGGGCTTTGGAGATATTAATGCCCTTAACATCCATAAATTCAATCAGAATGTAATCAGGGCGATCGGGGTGGACACGCACATGGATACCACCAACTACCGACATTGTGGGTATAACTGTGCGGGCAATGGGGATAGCTGTGGCATCAAGGTTTTGAATATCAATACCTACTGACATTAAACCAGCAATCAGCGATCGCGTCACCATTCGAGAAATATTACGCTGGTCGCGAGAAACCGTTACCTTAGAACCTGGTTTTAAGGTAGAACCGTAAGCAGATCCCAATTTCACGGCGAATTCTGGGGTGATGTCGATATTTGCTAATCCTTGCACACCACGTTGTCCAAATAAATTCCGTTGGGCGGTGTTCCCCCAAATCAAGTTAATGTTTAAAACTGCCCCTGACTCAATCTTTTTACTCGGCCAAACGCGCACACCAGGGCTAATTTGAGCTTCTTCTCCCACAGTGGAAAGGGAACCGACAACAGCAGCTTCTAATACATGGGCGCGGCGGTCTACACGAGCGCCACGGGAAATTACACAGGCAGAAAGATGTGCTTCATCGCCAATAAATGCCCCATTCCAGACTATGGGACGTTTGAGATTGGCATCAGCGCCAATAGTGACATTATCGCCAATTACGCTTCCGGCCTCAATCTGCACTCTTGCCCCGATGCGGCAATTGTCACCAATCACTGCTGGAGTTTCAATCACAGCCGTTTGGTCGATGTAAGTATTTTGACCTACCCATAACTCATGAGAAACTTCTTTGTAGGCAAAATCAAGATTTACCTTCCGATCTAATGCGTCATATTGAGCTTCGCGGTAAGCATCTAAGTGACCAACATCGCACCAGTAACCTTGAGCGATGTAACCATACATTGGCTCATCTTTTGCTAGCAGTAAGGGGAATAAGTCTTTGGAAAAGTCGCATTCAATGTTTACTGGTAGATATTCTAAAACTTCTGGTTCAAGAATGTAAGTGCCAGTGTTGACGGTATCGGAAAAAATTTCACTACTAGAGGGCTTTTCTAAAAATCGCCGAATTCGTGCTTCCTCGTCGGTAATCACCACCCCAAATTCAATTGGGTTGGGAACTCTCGTCAAAATCAAAGTAGCTTTTGACTTATTTTGTTTGTGAAATGCGATCGCAGCCGTGAGGTCAAAATCTGTTATGCTGTCGCCGCTAATGACTAAAAAAGTTTCATCCAGAAGTTCGGCAATGTTTTTCACACAGCCTGCTGTACCCAAAGGTTGATCTTCTTCGACGGCATAAGTCATCTGGACACCAAAATCACTGCCATCTTGAAAATAGTCTCGCAAGACATCAGGTAGATAATGTAGTGTCGCGATAACTTCTGTAATTTGATGTCTTTTGAGAAGATTGATAATATGTTCGGCAATTGGTCGATTTAGAATCGGCACCATCGGTTTGGGCAGATCGCAAGTTAACGGGCGAAGCCGCGTTCCCGAACCCCCTGCCATCAGTACTGCACGCATAAATTCTCCTTAACTAGTTACAGCCTTCACTGGTTGAAAACGTCTCAGATAAATTTTGTTCTTCTTTCTTTAGTCTCCTATGGATATCGATATTTGAGGAACTTCCACAAGATGCATCTGTATTGGGGATTGGGGATTGGGGATTGGCAGGTTTGAGGTTTTGAAAGAGATTAACGAGTCTTTGAGATGCATGAACGAGTTTTTTTTTGAGGTGAATACAAGTTCTAACTCCTACTCCAGTCCCCAATCCCCAATCCCC
>NZ_NOLK01000198.1:0-12988 GCF_002245985.1 Nostoc sp. 'Peltigera membranacea cyanobiont' 232 | reverse complement strand
CCTGCAAATCTCTCAATTATGCGAGCGATCGCTCTTAATATACTCCGTCGAAATGGTTATGCTTCCATCACAATTGCCCAAAGATTTCTCTCTCATGACATTGACAAACTCCTTACTCTTGTGGAATGAATCAGCCCTGCTTTACAAGGGGGGTAATTTGACTTGTGTATACACGCTTTTTAAAGGGGGTTAAGGGGGATCAACAAATATTTAATACTTCTCAGACATCCTTTGATAAATCAACCATTTTAAAAAAGCGAAATGGCATTTTATTTGCAAAAAACACCAAAATCAGAAAGCAAACTGGGGTTTGAGTAAGTTAAATGGCATTTTGAGAAAGTCAAAGCTTATTTTACTTGCGGAAAACACCAAAATCAGAAAGTCAAAGCTTATTTTGAGTAAATCAAAGCTTCTTTTACTTACGGAAAACACCAAAATCAGAAAGCAAAAGCTTCTTTTGAGTAAGTAAAAGCTTATTTTACTTGCGGAAAACACCAAAATCAAAAAGCAAAAGCTTCTTTTGAGTAAGTAATTGCGGATTTTGCTTATTGAATTTAGTCAAAATATGAAGTTTAGATAAAATTATTGAAAAAATTACTGATAAATTTTAATCCGTCAGATTTTAATTCAATAAGTAGTAAAAAAACGAAGTCCCCGGCTTTTCTAAAAAGTCGGGGATTTTTTTGGGGTAATCCCCTATAAAGTTTCCGTTATTTGGATGTAGAGCGTATCGCTAGAGTTATCAAGAACTCGGCGCAAGTTATCCATTAATTCCGATTTAACCCAATCGGTAGGGTACAACTACAGTGCCACCGGTTGTAAGTAATACAGGGTTTCCATTAATTCCGATTTAACCCAATCGGTAGGGGAAAACTTTTTAAAGTGAGTAAATTGGGGATATTTGTTTCCATTAATTCCGATTTAACCCAATCGGTAGGGAGTTCGTCTAGGAGCCTTTGCCCCGTAAGGCTTTCAGACACCAAATCGACACCACTCTAAAAAACATTATATATGTTGTGTGAAATTGAACAACACGCATACCTCAAATCCTTGCCCAGTAAGCAATCGACACCACTCAACGAAAAATATAGAGTTTCGGCGATTTGGCGAGTGGTGTCGATGAACATTTAAAACTCTTATCCTCTTTGTACTCAATTACACTAATTGCTTTACCTGTGATTTTGCTAATTTATCAGGTGCGATCGCTCCATTCTCTGTAATGATGGCTGTAATCAACTCAGCCGGGGTAACATCAAATGCTGGGTTGTAAAAATCTACACCTTCAGGTGTGAGAATAGTATCCCCTACTTGATAGATTTCTGTTGGATCGCGTTCCTCAATGGGGATTTTGCTGCCATCAGTTAATTCAAAATCAACGGTGGAAAGGGGTGCGGCTACAAAGAAGGGGATATTATGAGCTTTAGCTGCGATCGCAACACCATAAGTACCAATTTTATTAGCAGTGTCACCATTAGCAGCAATTCGATCGGCACCCACAACTACAGCATGAATCAAACCCTGTTTCATGCAATGGGCTGCCATATTATCAGTGATTAATGTCACTGGAATACCTTCTTGAACACATTCCCAAGTGGTGAGTTTTGCGCCTTGCAAACGGGGACGGGTTTCGTCGGCAAATAAACGTTCTAAACGTCCTTCCCTCCAAGCGGAACGTACAACACCTAAAGCAGTGCCATAACCAGCCGTAGCTAGGGCCCCAGCGTTGCAGTGAGTAAGTAGCGTCAGTCTTTCGGGGGTAGTGGGCAAAACTGCCAAACCATTGTCACCGATTGCTTGACAGGTTTGTAAATCTTCAATGTTGATTGCTTGGGCTGCTTGGAAAAGGGTTTGCTTAATGTCTTCTACAGTTCCCAATGTTTCCTTGGCGGCTTTCACCATCCGATTGATGGCCCAAAATAAATTTACCGCCGTCGGACGAGTAGAACGCAACAACTGGGCGACTTTATCTAAGTTTTGCAAAAATTCGGTGCGATCGCTAGTTTCAATTTCCCTTGCGCCAAGATACATTCCATAAGCCGCAGCTACACCAATTGCCGGCGCACCCCGCACAATCATCGTTTTAATCGCCCGCGCCATATCTTCACTGCGGTGGATTTCCACAAATGTATATTCGTTGGGTAAGCGCGTTTGATCGATTAGTGACACTGATTCGTTGTGCCAAATAACGGGATAAACATGGTTTGTAGAAAGTGTCATACAAATAAGAATCCTTGCTCAAAATATTTCAAGTAATTTCCCGTATCTTTATAAAAATAACCCCAGGCTTCGGGGTTATTTTTATAAACCTATTTTGACTTATCAAATTAATGGGAATTTTGCTGCCATCAGCTAATTCAATATCAACGCTGGAAAGGGGCGCGGCGACAAATAATATCATGTCTGGATAAATACTTGTCATTACGAACGCAGCGATAGCGAAGTGAAGTAATCGCAGAGTCCGCAGCGATTGCTTCATTCCACTCCGTTTCACTCGCAATGACATATCGTAAGTGATTAAGCAGACTTGATATAAGGGGATCTCATCTGCTTTAGCTGCGATCGCTAAAAATAAGACCCAAATATTTCACCCAAAATAGACGTTTGATCCTCATTTACCTTCTTTGTTCTTTGTCAACATATATCAGTAGACTGGTTCTTTAAGATTAAGCTTCTTGGCTTAACTAAGTCTTCTAGTTATAGCTGGGTTTCTGGCAAGCGGATTTCTCCCAAATAGCTTAATGATGGTTTCAGCAAATTCTTTATTATCGTAAAATTCATGCATTAAAGTAATAGGTTCGGAATAAAGTTGATCGCTGGAAAAGATTGACTTCCAATCGAGATCGGTACTATTAACAACTCCAACTTTTTCCATTTCTTTGAGGAATTCATAAGCAATCAACCCTTGCCCAATGGCAGATGGATGAATGCCATCTAAACTAAATAGTCCACCTTGTCGTAGTCGCCCAATAGTGTCTGCGTGGTAGTATTTGGTGTTGACCTGGGGATAGACAAAATTGAAGTATTCGGGGAATTTATACTGCACATCTCCAGCATTTCGCTTGAAAGCAATTTGTTGTAAGGCATTGGCAAGATCGACAATATGATAGCGTGGTTGCGAATACTGACTGTTCTTACTCTTGACCAGTTCTTTAATTACTTGATTGTATGTGCGAATACAATCATCAATGTAGAGGGCATCTTGTAGAGTCAGATATAAGGTTCCAGTTTCTTTAACCGTATCCTCTTCAAAGGGGAAATAAGTATAGTACTTGTAGTAAATTGAAGGTTTCTCCTCTCCTGGTACGTCAATTGCAGTAGTTGAACCCACACCTTTTGCCAATGGTGCAATAGTTACAAACGGTACTGTCCCAATAAAAACATTCCAATCGGGGTTGCTGTTGTTTTTCATGATTGCATCAACCCGATCGAGGAATTGTTGATATTCAGCCTCGAAATCCTTGGGATGCCAGAGGTTCCATTGTTCTCTTACCTCACGGAATGATTTGGGATCTTGACTTGGTTCTTGGAGAATCTGATTTGGATCGTTGGGAGTTGGATTAATTTCTAGACCGATCACAGTTCCAAGGGCATTGTTTGCCCCTAACCAGAGAATTAAATTCTCAACTCCCCCTGGAGCAGTTGTATGATGTTTCAACCAATCAAGTTGGCTAAAGTCGTCAAAAATAGGATTTAAAGATGGGTTGAGAACTTTAAGTGCAGTCCGGTAGAACGCAGCATTAGGCAGACCCAAAAAATCAGGTTTGCCCTCTCCTTTTTTGTTACTAAGTTCAATTTGATATTTACAAACGTTGGGCGTAATCATCCAAGAATCAGCAATATCAAAGCCTTGAATTGCTACATTGTGGAAGAATTCAATTCCTCCTGGATAACGTTTTTCAGCACTACCTCCTTGCCGTTCATAGTAATCTTCAGCTTCATCAAGTACACTCTCAAGAGTTGGTAATATGGTCAGCCAATCTAGGGCGTTGATATCTGAGCCATATTTTTTCTCCAAACGCCGTAAAATCTTCTCAATATTGGCTGGTAGTCCGCCCGCTAACCATTCAGGATAGAGATAGTTAGCACCAACTTGTAGCCCCATTGACTTAGCAATCAAAGTTGAGAAACAAAGGTCTGTTCGGGCTGCTGCCAAAGACATAAAGCCTTGAGAAATGCTGTCACCAATTGTAAATAGTTTCATAAGTTTTTTTAAATTTTATCTAGCGATCGCCCACACCTAAGTCACAAGTGTGGGCGATTCATTCTACAAAGAATTAACTAGACGATAGCAGATACTTGCTGCTTAAAGAAAGCTGACAAAACTCTCTCTGCTATTTGATGACTAGTTAAACCTAGTTCTGTTTTAGATTCATCGGGTTCAGCATGATCTACTAACACATCTGGGACACCGAATCGCTTGACAGGAACGAGAATATCTGCATCCATTAAAGCTTCAGCGATCGCACTACCAAAGCCACCCATGATACAACCTTCTTCTAGGGTGATGACACGGCCAATTTTCTTAGCTAAGGGTAAAATCAACTCGGTATCCAAAGGTTTAACAAAACGGGCATTGATTACAGTTGCTTCAATGCCATGTTCGCTGAGAATTTCCGCAGCCTGCATCCCTGGATAGACCATTGTGCCATAAGCGACGATTAACACATCATCGCCAGTGCGGAGAATTTCGCTTTTACCAATTTCCAAAGGTTCCCAACCTTCCTCCATCAGGGGAACGCCGTAGCCATTGCCACGAGGGTAGCGCATAGCGATCGGGCCACTGGTATGGTTAACACCAGTTACTACCATGCGTTGCAGTTCTGCTTCGTCTTTCGGTGCCATGATTACAATGTTGGGAATGCAACGCAGATAAGCGATGTCATACATACCCTGGTGAGTGGGGCCATCAGATCCAACAATTCCTGCCCGATCTAAGCAGAAAAATACTGGCAGATTTTGAATGCAGACATCGTGAATTATCTGGTCGTAAGCGCGTTGCAAGAAGGTAGAATAAATGGCGGCTACGGGGCGCATCCCTTGAGTTGCAAGTCCTGCTGCTAGGGTAATTGCGTGTTGTTCAGCAATGCCGACATCAATATATTGATTGGGCAGTTTGGCTTGAAGTTTATCTAAACCTGTCCCCGTTGCCATCGCCGCAGTAATCCCAACGATTTTGGGGTTTTGTTCGGCGAGTTTCACCAGAGTGTGAGAAAAGACTTTGGCATAAGCCGGGGGTTTGGGTTTGCTGGAAGGAATGGCTTTGCCGGTTGCAACGTTGAATGGGCTTTGGGCGTGGTAGCCAACTTGATCTAGTTCAGCAATTTCATAGCCTTTGCCCTTAATGGTGGCTACATGTACCAAAACTGGGCCTTGTATTTGATGTGCTTGTTGGAAGGTGGCAATCAATTCTTCGAGATTATGCCCATCTACTGGGCCAATGTAGGTAAAACCGAGTTCTTCAAAAACTGCCCCTACCTTGGGAACAGCCAAACGTTTCATACCTTCTTTGATGCGTCCGAGTTCGGGAGACAAAGATTCACCCACGAAGGGAATTTGCTTGAATTGTTCCTCAAGATTATCTTTGATAAATTGCACTGGCTGGCTGAGGCGCATTTTGTTCAGATAGCGGGGAATCGCGCCGACGTTGCGAGATATGGACATGTCGTTGTCGTTGAGAACAACCAACAGGTTAGTTTTCGGCATGTGTCCTGCGTGGTTGATGGCTTCTAAAGCCATACCGCCAGTCAGCGCCCCATCCCCAATCACAGCAACGGCTTTAAATTTTTCGCCTTTCAAGTCTCGCGCTAAAGCCATGCCCAATGCTGCGGAAATACTTGTAGAAGCATGTCCAGCCCCAAAGTGGTCAAACTTGTTTTCACAGAGTTTGAGATAACCTGCAACTCCGTTCTTTTGTCTGAGGGTGTGGAAGCGATCGTAGCGTCCTGTAAGGAGTTTGTGGGGATAGGCTTGGTGTCCTACATCCCAAATCACTTTATCCCGATCTAAGTCCAGTGTTTGGTAAAGTCCTAGCGTTAATTCTACAACACCCAATCCTGGCCCCAAGTGTCCACCATTAACTGCTACGGTTTGGAGATGCTTATCTCGAATCTGACGGGCAATCTGTTGTAGTTGGCGAACAGATAAACCGTGCAACTGATTAGGATGGGTGATTTCGCTCAGATGCATATTATAGTGTTTTCCTCTTTAACTTCCAGTTTCGGTATTTTGATTTTCCCACGGTCGGGTTGTCCACATAATCACACTCTTACATTGTTACTAAGTTGTAGTGGAAAGTATAACTTCGTAATTAATAATGGTGAAAAATCTCTAAATCATTAACAATTCGTCAAAATCAGGTTGCGATCGCATAAACTCGTAGCACATTTGTCAATAAGTAATGCCACTTAAATGCACTCAGCAATTTGTATAGAAAATCAAGCTTTTAGAAGCATTCTGCGGAAATTATTTAACTCGGTCAATCAGTTTTGCTTTTTGAAGCGATCGCAAAACACAGTTAAATATCTTAATTTCCAGCTATATGTTCAGCAGAATTGCTGGCAAGTATTTAATAATTATTTTATTATTCTGTCTAAGGCATCAAGTAAAAATAAGTAGCATCTTGCTCGCGCGGGCAAGATGCCCGCACTACAAATATTAAATTGTTCAACTTATTTTTACACGACTCCTAACTTTATTAGCGAGGTATTGTAGAGTGTGTTAGAACGGAGTTCGTAACGCACTCTTATCAAGGGTTTGATGCCGTACTCTCCGCGCTCACATCCTACGGATATTTTCATAAATCAAACCGGATTCCTATAGCTAAATTTAGTATTTACTTAAATATCCCCGACTTCTCAAAGAAATCGGGGATCTAAGCCTTTAGATTTTCACAAATCAAATAGGATTACTACTTACCAAACGCATCCTTGATGCTATCAACAGTGCGTTCAACAGCATTTTTTGTGTTGTCTACTGCTTTCTGTGTCCGAGCGGAATCTTCATTTGCTCTTTTTTGAATTGTAGCCGCGTCTCTCTTTGCTTTGCGTTCAGCAAAACTACCACTGTCTGTTGATTGGTCAACTTTACTGGCGTTGTCCCTAGCAGCTTGCTTAACTTTATCTGCTGTATCCTGGATGAAATTCTTGGCTCGTCCAGCATCTTCACTGGCTTTATCTTGAACTTTGTCGCCCGCATCTTTTGATGCAATCAAGGTTGCAGCAGGATCGGCAATTGCTGAGGTGTTCGAGAAAAATGCACCTTGCCAAACGAAAGCGATCGCTAACATACAAAACAGTGTTGTAGCCATCCAGCGTTTTACCGTGGAAAACTGTTTTGTAAAATAATTCGACTTCATAGAATACAATCTCATGTGATTTAGTATACTATTTTTACTTCATTTGGTTTATTCGCCATATCAATCTATAGATAGAAATTGTTGCGTCATTAGTCATGAAACAAGTTCACTATTTTGATAGATTGAAATTTGAGTAAAGATTTTTTGCTGGTAATTAAACAGGTTACGGGATTTTAGACATGGGCGTAGACGCGTAGCGGCTTGTCGTTAGACATCGCGCTTGGGGAAAAGTCAGCGATCGCTGTTCAGTTAATTAACTTGCGATCTCAACTGACTTTTTCCGGTTGGGACGCTTGCGTTCTGATTTTTTCTTCAGTCCAACTGCTTGAGCTTCATCGCTATCCGATCCATATTGTCCGCGCACAACTTCTTTCATGGCTAACACAGCATTATGAAATTCCCATTCTGCTAATCGCACAGCATTAGCAGCAGCACGGTATAAAGTTAGTTTCTCGGTTTCGGCTTGTTGCTGCACCAACATAGCCTGATAAGCTTGTTGTAAATTTGCTAAAGATGCATCAGCACGGGTTGTATTGTATGTACTTATGGTTTGCAAACCGTGCAATGAAGTTATATCTTGACTAATTGATTGAGAGGGTAAACGGCGTGTTTTATCCTGAACAGACATATATATACTGGGATAAGGGACATTGCTATTGTGCCCATTGAAACAATATAACTAACAACTGCACAGATGTACGCCGTGAAGATGGACAGATTTTAGGTAAAACAAAGTTAAAAAAAGCGTGAGTTTATTTTTGCGGGTTTACGCAATCGCATTGTCAATTGAAACAATCGCATTGTCAGTCAAAACAATGGCATTGTCAGTCGAAACAATGCCATTGTCAGTCGAAACAATCCCATTGTTAGTCGAAACAATGGCATTGTCAGTCAAAACAATGGCATTGTCAGTCAAAACAATCCCATTCTCAGAGGTTGCATTAAATAGCGTGACAATGCAATTACTAAATTGATTGCCAGATGTTTTAGCGTTGTATAATTTTGTTGAACTTCTTTAGAGACAACACTAAGAAAGCATCACGCTGGCATCAATTGCTGGATGCGCTCTGGTTCCTCTCCCAGCCAATCTGGGTTTTGGGCGGTGCTGTCAAAAATTGATGAGGTTTTGAAAGGCTCAAATTCGCCGCGTGATGCTGCTTCTGCTGTTTTTGCTAAGAGCGATCGCACTTGCTCGTCATTCATTGGCTGGAAAGTTCGCACAGCTTCAAAAGCTTGCTCTAAAATCTCCATGCTGTCAATTCCGGTAATCACAACCGATGTTGGCAGATTCAAAGCATAGTGTAAACACTCAATCGGCGTTACAGTATTGGATTTTAAAAGAATACCATTTGCCATACTTTTCATTCCTAGCACGCCGATATTTTGTTGTACCAGTTCTGGTACAACCAGCTTTGCAAAACTTCGGTAGTGAGCATCCATGACATTGAGCGGCATCTGAGCCGTATCAAATTTAAAGCCGTGAGCATCTGCAACTTCCAGCGTATGCAGATGAACATGGGGGTCTTTGTGTCCAGTAAAGCCGATGTATCGGAGTTTGCCAGCTTTCCGTGCCTCAATGAAGGCAGCATTCGCCCCTTCTTCATCAAAAACTCGATGCGGGTCTTCGTACCGAATAATTTCGTGGTGCTGAACGAGATCGATGCAATCCACTTGCAGGCGTTGAAGTGATTCGTCTAGCTGTTTTGCTGCTTCTTTTTTAGAGCGTCCATCGATTTTCGTCATCAGGAAAACTTTATCGCGGTAGCGATCGCGTAGAGCTTTTCCCATCCGAATTTCGCTGACTCCACCGTTGTAATCCCAACTGTTATCCATAAAATTGATGCCGCGATCGATGGCTGTTCTAACAATACGGATACCCAGTTGTTCATCAACATTTTTCAAGCCGATGTGCCAACCACCCAATCCAATTGCAGAAACTTTTTCTCCTGTGCTGCCCAGAACTCGGTATTGCATTTCTGAATTTGGCGTAGTTCCTGACATGTGTTCTCCAAGTCTTTCAGCTATTACTTTAAGTACATATAGCTGTGTACCAATTCAAAATGCAAGGGAAAATTGAGAATATCTTGCTGAAGATACAGTTTCTGAACCGATCGGGAAAATACTGAAGAAGCCAAAATATGGATGGCAATTAGGAATGTGTGAGGTAAACCCGGATTTCTCACCACACCTCTCAAAGCCCGTGCTTGTGCAGGGGAGCAGGCGTTTGATAGAGCAGGGGAGCAGGGGAGCAGGGGAGAGTGATTGTACAAGTTCTTTCCCCTCTGCCCTTCTGCCCCTCTGCCCTTCTGCCCCTCTGCCCCTCTGCTCTATCAAACGCCTGAAGCTTGTGAGAAATGCGGGTAAAGATAGGACTAACGTCAAACTAAATATAGTAGGAGCAATTTATGAATTGCTCCTACCGAAAAATCAAAGTTTTAGTTTTGGGCTTTTATGTTTGTAGTTCCCAACAATTAAAACCTACGTGGCGTTAAGGAGACGGAACCGCTACTCGATTGCCAGGAACAATCTGTGGCTGGTAGGAAAATACTTCTCGGCTACGGGGATTGACGGTCACTTTGACCCAATTCACATCGTTAGTGCCGTTCGCCGCATTGTCGCCAAATGTCTCAACACGAGTGAAGTTCTCGATGCGTCTACCTTGAGCATCCAGAAATGGCTTGTCAACGCGGTAGTAGTGCGAGTCACCGTATACATAGGCAATCGGTTTACGGAAAGCGATCGCCTCTTCGCGCAACGCTAATAAAAAGTCCTTGAAGCCATCAGTCTGTCCATCGGTTTCTGTGAGTGTCTTCGGATCGCGCAAAGGCGCTCTGGTTCCGTCGGTTAAATCCCACCCTGGATCGGCTTGAGAGATAAACATCACTGCCACCGAGTTGCGTGTCTTTGCCGCTTGAAAAGTCTCTCTCATCCATGCAATATCAGCTGTGTTCCGCGCTGCGTACTCTTCTGGATCGGGCGCAGTGTCGCATAGGTTGTTGCACGAACCCTGAATATTGAGTGTCGCGTAAGTAACCCGACCAACCGTCCAGCGGCGGTTCTCAACACAGGGGACTGCACCGGTTGCACCAAGACACAGTGGTGTTGTCTGCACCTTCTGGACTAGCCGACGCTGCCCAAGGGAAAATTTTGTGCTGAAGAATACCTGACGCTCGTAGTCAAGGCGATCGCGTGAGTTGAATCCACCGTTTGAGGGGCGATCGCAATCAGTCCAATCATTATCGCCTGGGGTGAAGGCTGCTGGTGCTTTCAAGGAGTTAAAGAAGCCGAGCGCCTGGGTGTAGAGTTCATTACTGCACGTGGTAGGTGTTACCGAGCCGGGTGTAGAGTTGCCCCCCTTCAAGTCGCCGTCGTGGACAGTGAAAGCTAGGTTTTGCGCGTTCATATCAGCGATGAGGTTCGGGACTCCCGTTGTCGCTTGGAGATCCGAATAGGGGAGATCGCCCCAAAGTCCGATGGCGTATGTCTCGTTCTCGCCCTCGTATTCGTACTCGTACTTCCTCTCGCCAGCAGTCGCCAAACCGATTGTAGAGCTTGCTAGTAACGGCACAGTCAGCGCCAGTAAACATATTTTACGCAGCAAACGCGCAGTGGTGACGCGTTGAAACACTGAGTACCCAACCTTTGCCATCATCTATATCCTCGATTATTCTTTGGGATCGCGAGCGCATTTTGGAGAATTAGCTCCTTGCCCACAACATTTCAGTGAGGAAATTAGATTACCGGATTGCTGATGGCAGATAGGTTATGGATGGGTTAATACGTTTGTTTTTTTACATGTTTGTGTCGCTGCGAATTATATGAGTTCTGGCTGTGCTGCGCTGCTATATTTATTTACCGCTATAAAAAAAGGCAATTTCTTTTTCTTTTAGAGGTGCGAAAGCAGCATCTACAAGTAATTGGTCGAGTTCTGGTTGGGGAATGTGTTTTGCACCAATTCGCACAATCCGCGATCGCATAGTATTAGATACGCCACTGCGCTGTCTATTGCCTTCTAGCGCCATGACTTTACCATAAAGTTCTAATTTGGCAGACGGAATGGGAGAACCATCAAAATCAATTCCCTGTGCGATCGCTTCATCAATAGCATCAGCACCTGTGGTAGTTTGATTCCCTGGGTTAGTTTCAGTAGGCATAGTGATTTGCTCTTAAGGCTATGGGTAGATTTTACCAGCCTTGCTGACACCTTTTTCCCACTGAGATTAATCACGAGCTTGTCGCGTTGCCAAACCCCCAACAAACGCCCCTAAAATAGTGCCTGTCCATAGTCCTGTTGTGCTACCTTGCCATATTGCTCCTGGTGTCATCCAAGCGTTGCACATTTCTTTTAAACCCCAAGGTTGACTTTGACACTTTTGGGTATGCAGCATTATGGTGATTTGCCCGCTGATGTAAGCACCAAAAAACCCGGATGACAGCGCCAAAAAAGTGCAAACTAAAACTCTGTTTTTAATCATTTGTCATTTGTCATTTGTCATTTGAAGATTACCAAGGACTAAGGACAAATGACAAATGACTCCACACAGTGGTTCAACCTGTATTTCTCATCCCAGCTGCAATTCCATTAATAGTTAACAATGCTCCTCGCAGTAACTCGCCTTTGCTGTAACGAGAATGGATGACTCCAGAAGTAGCATTAGTATTCATAGACTGGCGTAGACGCTTCAGCAGGGAAACTTGGATAAATCCCAAGGGAACAATTGTGCCATTGCGTAACTGTACAGATCGTTGCAAGACAGGATCGCCATCTAAGAGTCGATTGTGATCGGTGATTTTTAAGACCAAATCTCTTGTGAGATAGAACTCGCTGGCAATTTGGTCAAAAACCTTGGCAAAACGAAGTCGATCTTCTGGTTTTGACAATTCCTGAACGTAGTGATGTGCCATTTGCATATCTACTTTTGCCAAAGTCATCTCGGCTTTAGAAATCACCATTTTGAAAAAGGGCCACTTAACGTAAAAGTAGCGCAGCAATTTCAAGTGTTCTTCTGGTTCTGTGTTCAAGAATTCTTGTACAGCTGTGCCAACGCCGTACCAGGAAGGAAGCAAAAAGCGGGTTTGTGTCCAGCTAAATACCCAAGGAATAGCTCGCAGACTGCTTAAATCTTTCTTACCAGATGGACGGCGGGCTGGACGGGAACTAATTTGTAGCTGGCTAATTTCTTCAATTGGGGTTACTTGGTGGAAGAAGTCAACAAAATCAGGCTGTTCGTAGATTAAAGCCCGATAATGTTGACGCGATCGCGCTGCTAATTCTTCCATAATCTCATTCCAAGGTTCAATATCATCAAACCCTGTCCGCAGCAGGCTAGCTTGAATCACAGCAGTGGTGATGGTTTCCATGTGATACAAAGCCAAGTCCAGCAAGGAATATTTAGAAGCTAAAACTTCTCCTTGTTCGGTAATCTTGATTCGCCCATTGATACTATGACCCGGTTGAGCCAAAATCGCCTCATAAGCAGGGCCGCCTCCCCGCCCCACAGAACCGCCGCGTCCGTGGAAAATCCGCAAATTTAGATCGTAGTTTTCTGCTATTTGTTGCAGTGATTTTTGGGCTTTATGAATTTCCCAGTTGCTGCTTAAAAAACCAGAATCTTTGTTGCTGTCAGAATACCC
>NZ_NOLK01000197.1:0-13271 GCF_002245985.1 Nostoc sp. 'Peltigera membranacea cyanobiont' 232 | reverse complement strand
CCCCAATCCCCAATCTTATGTTAAGGACACCAGAACGCCCCCAGAAACCAGTGTGGCTTGTAATTATCCGGCTTTTGCGCTGGCATAAACCAGAAGGACGGTTAATTTTAATGATTCCTGCCCTTTGGGCTGTGTTTTTGGCAGCTTCAGGGAAACCGCCTTTACCTCTGGTTGCTGTGATTATATTGGGTACTCTGGCCACGAGTGCGGCTGGGTGCGTTGTCAATGATTTGTGGGATCGGGATATCGATCCAGAAGTAGAGAGAACACGCGATCGCCCCCTCGCTTCTCGGGCCTTGTCTGTGAAAGTTGGGATTGTAGTTGCGATCGTATCCCTAGTATGTGCAGCTATCCTGGCCTTTTACCTTAACCCCCTGAGTTTCTGGTTATGTGTGGCAGCAGTGCCCGTAATTGTTCTTTATCCAGGCGCAAAGCGGGTGTTTCCTGTACCGCAACTCGTGCTTTCAATCGCTTGGGGTTTTGGGGTATTGATTAGCTGGAGTGCAGTTACCCAAACTATCTCCCAACCAACTTGGTTACTTTGGGGCGCAACCGTACTGTGGACACTGGGATTTGATACAGTTTACGCCATGAGCGACAAGGAAGACGATCGCCGCATTGGTATTAATTCTAGTGCCCTATTTTTTGGGAATTATGCCCCTGTCGCTATTGGAATTTTCTTTGCTGGCACAATTTTGTTATTGTCTTGGTTAGGCGTCCTCATACATCTGCGCTTTGGCTTCTGGGTTAGCCTTGCAGTTGTAACTATCGGATGGGTTTGGCAGTCTCTGCGATTAAGACAGCAAGACTTACCTAATCCTGTTTATGGTGAGATGTTTCGGCAAAACGTGTGGATTGGTTTTATCTTACTTGCTGGGATGATTGCTGGCTCTTTTTAATTGAAGCGTACTTCTAAATCGCAGCAATTGCGCGTCGATGAATTAGACAAAAAATATTTATCCCCTAACAGCTTCTCGCAACCGCTCCACATCGCGCATCGGTGGTGCGCCAAACAACCGCTTGTACTCCCGGTTGAAGTGCGAGGCATCGTCATAACCTACATGGTAAGCAGCACTGGTAGCGTCAAGGTTTTCCCCCAGCATCAGACGGCGAGATGCGCTGGGCCAATTCGTCTCGGTTGGCTTGCACTCTATCTGCCTCGCGCTTTACGTGCTGATCGTTCATTAAATCCATATTGGACTTCTCTTTAGTTTTAGTAGCATTTATTTCTAAGTTTGCAGGATTGTACAACGATCTTAGACGATCGTTCTATGGCTTATCCTTCAGAATGCCTAAGATGAAGCTAAAGCAAGGAAAAATGATTTCAGCTTCTTGTAGGCACTCTGGATTTTTATTTAAGCAAAAACTCAAGTTTGATTGGGCAAGAGATTCGCCTGCTAGCCACCGAAACGGCATCCAGTGGAGGAATTCGGAAAATGGACATCAAAAGAAGTGGCTCACAGCCTTCCGCCAAAAGACCGGCTACGCATTTTACCCTTCGCCAAGCCCTCAGTCGCCGTGACTTTTTGGCTAATACTGCCCTTATCGCGGCAGCATTGTCCGTCGCTCCATCTTGCACATCATCGGATCAGCGCAAGGAAATTAACAACCAGAACGACAAAGGACTCCGTGTAGAGGCAAACAAAATGAACACACGAAAACTCGGAAAACTAGAAGTCTCGGAAATGGGATCTGGGTGCATGAGTATTAGCGCCAATTACGGACTCCCCGCAGACAGAAACCAAGGCATTCAGGTCATTCGTACAGCCTATGAAAAAGGCGTGACGTTCTTTGATACTGCTGAAGTTTACGGTCCACATACAAGCGAAGAGCTTGTGGGAGAAGCACTTGAGCCTTTCCGCGATCGAGTTGTTATTGCAAGCAAATTTGGGTTTGACATTGAAGCCGGTGGTCTCAATAGCCAACCAGAGCACATCAAGAAAGTGGTTGAGGAATCACTTAAGCGCCTTAGAACCGACCGCATTGATCTCTATTACCAGCACCGAGTTGATCCAAAAGTGCCAATCGAAGAGGTAGCGGGTGCGATTAAATATCTCATCAAAGAGGGAAAAGTTTTGCACTTTGGTCTCTCTGAGGCGAGTGCAAAAACAATCCGCCGAGCGCATGCGGTGCAATCGGTGACAGCAATTCAAACTGAATACTCGTTCATGAATAGAGATCCGGAGCAAAACGGTGTACTTAAAGCTTGTGAGGAGCTAGGAATCGGCTTCGTCCCCTGGGGCCCAGTCGGAATGGGTTATTTGACCGGAAAAATAGATGCCCGCACGAAGTTCGACCCGAAAACAGACCTGCGATCCGGGTTCGACCGCTTTTCCCCCGAAAACTTAGCAGCAAATATGGCGGTTGTTGATTTGCTGAAGCGATTTGCAGAAAAAAAGAACGCGACACCTGCTCAAATTGCACTTGCATGGCTCTTGGCGCAGAAACCCTGGATTGTTCCAATTGCAGGGACACGCAACCTAGATCACCTGAGCGAGAACTTAGGGGCAATTCAGGTTCAGATGACCTCTGAGGATCTTCGTGAAATCGAAATGGCTTTTTCTAAAATCACCGTGCATGGTGGTCGTATGAATGAAATGCAGATGCAAGTCGTTGACCAATCCGTATAATCGGTTCTTTGAAAGATGGGGTTCGTTGTAGAGATCGACGAACAATACCAGTTGCCAAAAGTAAATCAATAGGAGCATCCATTCATGTACAAAACAAAAGCGTATGCTGCAGCCAGTGCCACATCACCGCTAGCCTCCGACACGATCGCACGGCGCGATCCAACCGAACAGGATGTTCAGATCGAAATTCTCTTCTGCGGCATCTGTCACTCTGATGTTCATTCAGTCCGTAATGAGTGGAGCGAATTCTTGCCCACTACTTATCCGATCGTCCCAGGCCACGAGATCGTCGGGCGTGTCACTAAAGTTGGCTCGGCAGTGACGAAGTACAAACTCGGCGATCTGGCTGCGATCGGCTGTTTAGTGGACTCCGATGGTACCTGTCCTAACTGCAAAGCGGGTCTTGAAAATTTCTGCCCGAATCAGGTTCTCACCTTCAACTCCCCCGACAAGCATAAGACTGCTCCGGTTACTTACGGCGGCTACTCCGATAGCATTGTCGTCGATGAACGTTTCGTTCTGCGCGTTCCTCCTAACCTCGATCTGGCTGGGGCTGCGCCGTTGCTCTGCGCTGGGATCACAACCTATTCACCCATGCGTCACTGGGGTGTGACTGAGGGTAAGAAAGTCGGCATCGTCGGTCTGGGTGGACTGGGACACATGGGCGTGAAATTTGCCCGTGCGTTTGGTGCCCATGTTGTCGTCTTTACCACCTCACCCGATAAAAAGGAAGACGCACTCCGCCTCGGTGCGGATGAAGTGGTCGTCTCTCGCAATGCTGACGAGATGCAGAAACACGCTGGTAGCTTCGATTTCATCCTCGATACCGTTTCTGCCAAGCATGACATCAATGCCTATCTCGACCTACTGGGGCGCGACGGCAACATCACCCTTGTTGGCGCACCTCCGAAGCCTCTGGAAGTTGCAGCATTCAGCCTACTTGTGGCACGTCGCAGTCTCTCCGGCTCTAACATTGGTGGCATTCCCGAAACCCAGGAGATGCTTGATTTTTGCGGCAAGCACAACATCACTGCGGATGTCGAAGTGATTCCTATCCAGAAAGTCAACGAAGCCTACGATCGCCTGCTCAAGTCCGATGTAAAGTACCGCTTCGTGATTGATATGGCATCCCTGAAATCTGAATAACTGGAGAAAAATAATGCAAACACGCAAACTGGGAAACAGCAACTTAGAAGTCTCGGCGATCGGGTTGGGCTGCATGGGGCTGAACTATGCCTACAGCCATACCCTCGACAATAAAGAAAGCATCGCTCTACTCCAAGCCGCAGTGGAGCGTGGCGTTACCTTCTTTGATACAGCCGAAATGTATGGCCCCTTCACCAATGAAGAATTGGTGGGCGAAGCACTCAAACCCTACCGCGATCGCGTTGTCATTGCCACAAAATTCGGCATCAAGTTACAGGACGGCAAGCAAGTGCAGAACAGTCAGCCATCAGGAATCAGAGAGTCTATAGAAGGTTCGCTGAAACGATTAAACACGGACGTGATTGATTTGTACTACCAGCACCGCGTCGATACCCAAGTGCCAATCGAAGACGTAGCCGGAACCATGAAGGATTTGATCGGTGAAGGCAAAATCAAACATTGGGGGCTTTCAGAAGCGGGTGTACAGACCGTGCGTCGCGCACACGCAGTCCAGCCGGTAACTGCCGTTCAGAGTGAGTACTCCCTATGGTGGCGGCGTCCCGAAGAAGCGTTGTTACCTGCCCTGGAAGAACTAGGAATCGGTTTTGTGCCGTTTAGTCCTTTAGGTAAAGGCTACTTGACAGGCAGTATCAACAAAGACGCAAAATTCGACAAATCCGATTTCCGCAGCATTGTTCCCCGATTCACGCCGGAGGCTCTCGACTCCAACCAGGTCTTGGTGGACTTGTTGAAAGAAGTGGCGAACCAGAAGAAAGCGACCGCAGCACAAATCGCACTCGCCTGGATACTGGCGCAAAAGCCCTGGATTGTCCCCATTCCTGGAACGACCAAGCTACATCGGTTGGAAGAGAACATTGGTGCAGAGGATATCAACTTGACTCAGGACGAGTTAAAGCGCATCGACGAGGCATTGGCGCAAATTAAAGTGGCAGGCGATCGCTATCCAGAAGCGTTGGAAAAAAGAACGGGATTGTAGACGGAATCGTTAACCACAGAACTTTGACTCAAAGGAGTTAAGTATGACTAATACACCGCAGAAGGACAGAACTCAATCCTCACAGAGGATTAGTGAAGCAGCACACAAAAATCACGAAGAACTGTTTCCAAACCACAAATCGACCCTGAAAGTCACTGACCCTGAACTGATCGAAGTGTTTGATAACTTCGCCTTCGATGAAGTCATTACTCTGAGCAAGCTGGATACAAAGACAAGGGTAATGCTGATTTTAGCATCGATGATTGGCAGTCAGGCGTTGAGCGAATTCAAAATTATGGTGGGCGCTGCACTCAATGTCGGAGTAACGCCCATCGAAATCAAAGAGATTGTGTATCAAGGGGTGCCCTACGTAGGGATGGCAAAAGCATTTGATTTCGTTCATGCCACCAATGAAATACTGACGCATCGGGGCATCCAATTACCTTTAGAAGGACAATCAACCACCAGTCCAGAAACCCGTTATGACAAGGGATTAGCTGTACAGAAAGAGATATTTGGCGAGACAATCGATCAAATGTATGAGCGATCGCCCAAAGACCAACTGCACATTCAAAGGTTTCTTTCTGCCAACTGCTTTGGCGATTATTATACCCGCAATGGCGTAGACATCAAAGTTAGAGAACTTATCACACTTTCCATCCTCATCGCCCTGGGTGGAGTTGAATCACAGATTAACGCTCTTTTATTACTCCGAAAAAATAAAATATTCGTAGGTTGGGTTGAACGAAGTGAAACCCAACAAAACCAGAGATTGTTGGTGTTGGGTTTCGTTCCTCAACCCAACCTACGCCTAAATTCATCAAAGTCCTTAAAAATAAGGGTGGATGATTTTTATCCGACGAGAGTCATAAAAGAGCGTTAAGCAACCAAGGTACAATTTCCCAGAAAGAGGCTTACACCCGGATTTATGTCTTATTTGAAGCACTCAAGCGTTCCAAACAGGAACTTAGAATTGGCGAAAACCCTTGACAGTGCAATGGCAAAGACTAAGCTTCAATTTAATACGTGCATCGTCGGTAGTAAATTGCCAATCGACTTTACAGAAGAGTTGATTTCTGTGTTTTTCCCAGGCAGCGATTTCCTGTTTCAAAACCTCTTTGTGAGCAATACGTCGGTCAAGGCATTGTCGGTTTAAAACACTCAAATCAATTTCAGCCATATTTAACCAAATCGACCGCTGACATAATCTTTTGTGTCTTTCTGCTTAGGGTTATTGAAAATCACTTCTGTTGAGTCATATTCTACTAAGTAGCCAGTACGATCGCCTGTTTCTGTGGCGCTAACATTGAAAAAAGCTGTTTTATCAGATACTCGTGCCGCTTGTTGCATGTTGTGAGTAACAATAACGATGGTATATTGCTCTTTGAGTTCCTGAATCAGTTCTTCAACCCGCAAAGTGGATAGGGGATCGAGGGCGGAACAAGGTTCATCCATGAGTATAACTTCTGGTTGTCCAGCGATCGCTCGCGCAATAGACAACCGTTGTTGTTGACCACCAGATAAGGCTAAACCACTTTGTCGCAGTTTGTCTTTGACTTCATCCCACAAAGCCGAACGGCGTAAACTCCGTTCTACCAATTCATCCATGTTATCTTTGTAGCCGCAAACTCTGGCTCCAAAAGCAACATTGTCATAAATAGATTTGGGAAACGGGTTTGCTTTTTGAAACACCATCCCAATCCGACGACGCACCTCTACAGCATCAACTTCCGGTGCATACAAATTTTGATCGTAAAAATAAACTTTACCTTCGGCTCGAAATGACTCAATGAGGTCGTTGAGACGGTTATAGCATCGCAGTAATGTACTTTTACCACAACCAGAAGGGCCGATAAAAGCTGTAACCTGATTTTTGGGAATATTTAGCCAAATATTCTGCAACGCTAGAAACTTCCCGTAATAAACGTTGAGGTTTTCTGTGCGTAAAACTGTGTCAGTATCATTTACTGTGGTAGTGTTATTAACTGTCAAATTGTTTACCATTGATCTTATTGGCCGCTCTATATGGACTAAGTAAAGCTTTGCGTAAAATTGTGGCGAATTGAGGGTTGAAATTTAAACGCTCCAAGGGCGCAAAGGTACGCAGAGAATTCGCGCTCATATTAATAAAATGTTGTACTAAGTGCCTGGTAAATTACGCAGATATTCTGGTAGATGGTAGCGACCGAATTTAAATATGCGTTACCCTGAAACCTGGTAAAGAGACTTAGCACTGCTACGTCTCCTTAGTCCTGACTAGACAATTGTGACTGTAAAGCTCTATAGCCAGCTAATGCTAGCTCTGCACTCCTTTCCATCTCGTGACTGTATTTGCCAAGGCTAGCAGCACCGTTACACTTTGCCCGATGCAGCAAAGCGCTTTGTGCCGCTTTTACATTGGCATCTTGTACTTTCCACAGTTCTAATGCTGGTTGCTGCATAGCACGACCAAAAGAAAATGTCAATGACCAAGGCAGTTTTGAGCCAAACCGGACATGCATCTCATTAAGATGGGCAGTTGCCAATTCATTGCTTTGACCACCGGATAAAAATGCTACGCCCTGTACGGCAGTAGTAACCACATTCAACAGGCAATTCACCGTAGCTTTTGCAACTTCAGGGATGCTGGCTTGCTGGGGACAATCTTTGCCGGAAATCACCATGTTGGGCTTGAGAATAATTTGCTCCAAAACTACCCCTTGCAAGTGGAGTTGATCAAAGACAGTTCCTAAGACTTCCTCAGTTACAACATAGCAACGTTTAATAGTATGGTCGCCATCCATCAAAACTTCAGGTTCGACAATGGGAACAAGTCCACCTTGTTGACAAAGCAGTGCATAGCGAGCTAAAGCCTGGGCGTTGGCCTCGATACAATCACGACTAGGAATTTCCTTGCCAATAGTGATGACAGCCCGCCATTTAGCAAAACGCGCCCCTATTTTGACGTATTCGGCAATGCGATTACTCAAATCATCTAGACCTTGTGTAATCTTTTCACCAGGGTGATTTGGTAAACCTTTCACACCAATGTCAACTTTAATACCAACAATAATCCCCACATCGTTCATCACTTTGACAAAAGGCGTTCCATCTTTTGTAGTTTGGCGGATTGTTTCATCATATAAAATAGCGCCATTGATATAGTTACCTAAACCAGGAGTAGTTAAAAGCAACTCTCGGTAAGTGCGGCGATTTTCCTCAGTTGGCGCGATTCCCAACTTCTCAAAGCGCTTGTTACAAGTATTGTTGCTCTCATCTATAGCTAAGATGCCTTTACCAGAAGCAACCATCGCTTTAGCAGTAGCGATAAGTTTTGGTGAACTCATTATTTAAAACCTTTTAGCTCTAAAGGGTTGATTTTTTATTTGCAGATGCGATCGACAATAATTCGTAATTCGTAATTACCTTGTTCTTCTATTTTTGCTTGGGTGCTACGGTGTACACATAAGTCTCTTAAACCGCACCTTTGTTGCACTGACCTGCACCTTTGTTGCATCGACCTGCACCTTTGTTGCACTGACCTGCATCTTTATTGCATTGACCTGCATCTTTATTGCATTGACCTGCACCTTTGTTGCATGACCTGCACCTTTGTTGCATGACCTGCACCTTTGTTGCATCGACCTGCACCTTAGTACACAATTGCATAAGTTTCTAACGATATATAAGACCAGTGCGCTAAAGCGCAACTACAAACCTTAGTGCTACGAATTACGAATTACGAATTACGAATTATTTTAGTAAGGCCACTTCCAGTTGACGATTTCCGGCTGATCAATACCGTGCTTGTGAGCATAATTCCGGTTGCTAATAATTTCGTTTTTCATCCGCTCTCTAACATAGACAGCAGCAGAACCCAACTTAGGAACCCGATCAATCACATCAATCACCAGATTGAACCGATCAACTTGGTTGTTGATGGCTAACTCAAGTGGTGTGTTAATGCTGCCTTTTTCCTTGTAGCCGCGCACATGAATATTTTCATGATTAGTGCGACGGTAAGCAAGTTTGTGAATCAGCCAAGGATAGCCGTGGAAGTTGAAAATCACAGGCTTATTTGTGGTAAAAAGACTATCGAAATCCCAGTCTGATAATCCATGTGGATGTTCTGTATCTGGTTGCAACTTGTACAAGTCAATAACATTAATAAACCGCACCTTGAGATCGGGAAACTCATCTCTTAAGATGGCAGTTGCAGCTAAGGCTTCCATAGTTACAACATCTCCGCAAGATGCCATAACGACATCGGGAAGATCGGGTTCTTGCCCATGATGGTCATTGCTTGCCCAGTCCCAGATGCCAATGCCTTTGGTGCAATGTGCGATCGCTTGTTCTATACTAAGAAACTGGAGATGTTTTTGCTTATCTGCAACGATGACGTTGACGTAGTTGGTGCTACGTAAGCAATGATTGGCTACAGAAAGTAGACAGTTAGCGTCGGGAGGCAGATAAATCCGGGTAACTTCAGCACTTTTATTAGTAACCAAGTCTATGAAGCCTGGATCTTGGTGGCTAAAGCCGTTGTTGTCTTGTCGCCAAACAGTAGAGGATAGTAAGATATTCTCAGAAGAAATCGGCGATCGCCAAGCAACCTCATTTTTACTGATTTCCAGCCATTTGGCGTGCTGGTTAAACATAGAATCAACAACGTGAGCAAAAGCTTCATAGCTGTGGAAAAAACCATGCCGCCCAGATAAAAGATAGCCTTCCAGCCAGCCGAACAGGTTATGTTCACTGAGCATTTCCATCACTCGCCCGTCGGTAGATAGCTCACTGCCATCTGCATCTTCAGGGAGAATATCTGCCAACCAGACTTTCTCGCTAACTTCGTAGATAGCATTGAGTCGATTGGAGGCGGTTTCATCTGGCCCAAATACGCGGAAATTATTCATGTTATTACGCATGATATCTCGCAGGAAGTTCCCTAGAGGCTTAGTGTTTTCCACCTCAACAGCACCCGGTTTGGCTACCTCAACTGCATTGTTGCGGAAGTCGGGCATACGCAATTCTTTACGCAGAATTCCACCGTTAGCAACGGGATTGGCGCTGATGCGGCGATTACCAATGGGAGCCAGCTTTTTGAGTTCGGGAATCAGACTACCATGCTCATCAAATAATTCTTCTGGCTTGTAACTTTTCATCCAGTGTTCTAGAATCTTCATGTGGGCAGGATTACTAGTTACATCTGTAATTGGTACTTGATGCGATCGCCAAAATCCCTCTAATTTATGACCGTCTATTTCTGCCGGCGCAGTCCATCCTTTGGGGGTGCGGAGGACAATCATCGGCCAACGAGGACGTTTCGCAACACCCGAAGTCCTGGCTTCGGTTTGGATTTTCTTGATTTCCAAAATAACTGTTTCCAGAGTTGCTGCCATCAGTTGATGCACTTGCGCTGGCTCATGCCCTTCCACAAAGTAAGGTGTATAGCCGTAGCCCTTGAATAAGTCCTCTAGTTCCTCGTGGCTGATGCGGGCTAGGATAGTTGGATTAGCAATCTTGTAGCCATTCAAATGCAAGATTGGTAAAACTGCACCATCCCGAATGGGATTGATAAATTTATTGGAATGCCAAGCTGTTGCCAGAGGGCCTGTTTCTGCTTCGCCGTCACCAACAACTGCCGTCACAATCAAATCCGGGTTATCGAAAGCAGCCCCGTAAGCGTGGGAGAGGCTGTAGCCTAACTCGCCGCCTTCATGAATCGAGCCAGGAGTTTCAGGTGTGCAATGGCTACCAATTCCACCAGGAAAGGAAAACTGTTTGAAAAACTTCAGCATACCTTCCTCGGACTCGCTCTTATCAGGATAAACCTCAGAATAGGTTCCTTCTAAGTATGTCGGCCCAAGGATGCCCGGAGCGCCATGACCGGGGCCTGCGATGTAAATCACGTCCAGATCATATTTTTTGATTAAACGGTTCAGATGGACGTAGATAAAGCTCAAACCGGGACTTGTACCCCAATGCCCTAACAGGCGATTTTTGATGTGTTCTGGCTTGAGGGGTTCTTTTAGAAGTGGATTGTCCTGCAAATATATCATGCCTAGCGCTAGATAGTTGCAGGCACGCCAGTAAGCATTGATTAGACGCAGTTCTTCAGTGCTAAGTGTGGCAGATTTACCGTTTTCAACAACTGAAACCTTTGTCTTAGAAGGAGAAATGGTCATAAATTTTGAATCCTACTAATCTATTTTTAGTTAAATAATCTTTGAACACACGATGTCTGATGACAAACTGCTCAACGTCTACATAGTTTTAAAACCCGATGTTTTAAGACTAGATATGAATATCAAAGAAGTGATGTAGTACAGTGCATCTACCATTGGATACTACATTGATCAATCTCAAAATGGTTAAGCGGATATCAATCGATAACTACGGTTTTACTTGCGGTTCACTTATACAACCAGCTACTTCCAATACAGTTTGCATAAGGTTAGCAATTAACAAGACTCTGAAATAATTGAGTCCAAAAATCGATCTTTCCCCATTATAAAAATCTCGATTTTTAGCTAACCCAATTCTATTGCCTGCACTTCACTATTCACTAAGTAAGTGGGTGTGAATAATTAAAGGTTTGTAGTAAGGGCTTCAGCCCTTAAAACAGGGCTAGAGCCGCTTACTACAAGCTAATTTAATTAATTTTACATTACGTAAAATAGTTTTATTTATTGTTGCCTACTTACTTACTATCTTGTTTAAAATTCCCTTGTATCCTGATTAAAAGGGTGGAATGTCCAGTACATAGAGTATAACTACTTATATTGTGATATATCTTCTAACTTAAACATCCAACTAAAGGTAGATAAAATACACTTTAAAATTTAAATAAATTGCGCTCTGAAATTAGTGTTATATCTAAAAAAATAGATGGTTATAAATATTTTGATTTAAATTATAAGGAATGGCATAAATTTATTTATATCTTAACCATTTGTTAACCCATGTATAATTTATTGTATCCATTTTTACCAGAATGCTTCCTAATATTTTGCCGGGTCAACCTTTTCCAATTGGCGCTACATTTACCCCTAATGGTGTCAATTTTTCGGTATTCTCTAAAAGCTGCACTGGACTGGAATTATTGCTCTTTGATGAGCCGAATTCACCCCAACCTAGCCGTGTAATTCAGCTACACAAAAAGCATAACAAAACCTTCTACTATTGGCATATCTTGGTATCAGATATTGCTGCTGGGCAGGTTTATGCTTATCGGGCGGATGGACTTTATGCGCCAGATCAAGGACTAAGGTTTGATAGTAGTAAGGTATTACTTGATCCCTATGCACGAGCAGTAGTAGGTTGGGATAATTATAGTCGTGAAGCTGCTAGCTGTTTTGGTAAGGATAATTGCGCTCAAGCACTACGGGCTGTGGTAGCAGATGATCCTAAAACCTACGACTGGGAGGGGGATCTTCCCCTACGGATTCCTTATGCGACAACAGTCATTTATGAACTGCACATAGATGGTTTTACTCGTCATCCATCTTCTGGTGTGTCTCCCGAAAAACGCGGTAAGTATGCAGGACTGATTGAGAAAATTCCTTATTTGCAGGAATTAGGAATAACCGCAGTTGAATTGCTACCAATTCATCAGTTTGATCCAAATGATGCACGTCCTAGTCACAAGAACTACTGGGGCTACAGTACGATCGGCTTCTTTGCACCCCACAGCGATTATAGTTCCCGTAGCGATCGCTTAGATCCCATAAATGAATTTCGTGATTTGGTCAAAGCCCTTCACCGCGCTGGGATTGAGGTGATTCTAGATGTTGTCTTTAACCACACGGCTGAAGGTGGTGAAGATGGGCCAACATTGTCATTTAAGGGATTAGACAACCAGGCTTACTACCTTCTAGAACCAAACCAAGCTGAATATAGTAATTACAGTGGTTGCGGTAATACTTTGAAAGCGAATCATCCGATGGTTATGCGGATGATTTTAGATAGTTTGTACTACTGGGTGGCGGAAATGCATGTAGACGGTTTCCGTTTTGATTTAGCATCTGTCCTATCTCGGAGCAAATTAGGTCAGCCCTTTGCCGATTCGCCTGTTCTCTGGGCAATAGAAACAGACCCAGTTTTGGCAGGAACAAAGGTAATTGCGGAAGCCTGGGATGCCTCTGGACTATATCAGGTAGGAAAGTTTGTCGAAGGGAGCGATCGCTTTGCAGAATGGAATGGCCCCTACCGCGATGATGTACGCTGTTTTGTGAAAAGCGATCGCGGTATGGTCAGCCGATTAGCGGCTCGCATTATGGGTAGCCCAGATATCTACTTACGACCAGACTACGAACCAAATCATAGTATTAACTTTATTACCTGTCACGATGGTTTTACCTTAAATGATTTAGTTTCTTACAACTACAAGTACGAATGGCACTAAGAAAAGCCGGAACCCTTGCAGTTTAAGCAGTTTGCAATTGTTTGCGTAACTCATGCCGGGTTTTAGTCATCAAGGGGTAAATTTTTGGGCGACGTTTGCGGACTCGTGGTTCGCT
>NZ_NOLK01000196.1:0-13297 GCF_002245985.1 Nostoc sp. 'Peltigera membranacea cyanobiont' 232 | reverse complement strand
CTCAATGGCGATCGCAGTATTACATCAAGGACAATTGCCTATCCCATCCCTGAACCTTCACTGTTCAATAGCTTTAAAATCTGTAGTGCCTATTCCGCATAGCTTAGAGCTTTTCTTAGTGCCATTCGGACAAGATCCAAGGTATGATACTGCACCAACAGTATTGACTCAAAGTGGTAATTACAAACTGCAAGTATACAATGGCTACAATGCACCTACCACTATAGCCGCCTTCCAGTTGTTGCAACTGCCGAAGACTTTGGGACCTGGAACCAACTATCTACAAATGGATAGCCCCGTTACTGGTATCCTTAATCATGCTGAATCTAAAGTTTACACCTTCCAAGGGGTTAACGGGTTAAAGATTCTCCTCAACGGCATGGCTGGAGCTACTAATTATACTTTGTATGATTCTAGTGGTAGGCAAGTCTTTACGCAATATAATCCAGGGGGTTACTATTGGCAGCCACCTGTTTGGGCTGATAGTAGCCTTTACACCTTGACGCAAAATGACTTGTATCATTTAGTTGTTAGCAATATATCAGGCGCTGATAATAATCCTTACAGTTTTGAGGTATTAGAAACTGCTAACGTTCAATCTGTTAACTATGGCATACCGATCGCCGATTCACTCACAGATGGACGTTTAGACTCAATCTATAAAATTAAAGCGAATCTTGGGGACAACCTCTTCTTTGACAGCATTACTACCAACGCCCCGAATGGAAACTACCGATGGAAACTCTACGATCCAGGTAATCAATTACTTTTCAACAATGACCTCCGCACTGACGCTTCTGTGACGATCTCTGAAACCGGAGATTACTACCTTGAAGTTGAAGGTGGTCCCGATACCAATCAGATTAATTACCAGTTCCGCGTCTTCTCTTATACTCCCACCGCCAACACTATTATTACTCCAGGTGCAGGGGGTACAAGCAGTAGTGACCCCAATGCTTTGGGTGTATTTTCAGTCCAACTTGGTGTTAAAGACGGCAAGGGTGGTACTGATGTGCAAAATTACAAGATTCGTGTTGGTGCAGACCCAGAAGATCATAACCCAGTGATCAGCAGTAACCCGGAAACCCGCTTTGCTTTAACTGATGATGCATACCGTTATTCAGTAAAAGCAATTGATGCTGATGGTGACAAACTATCTTATCGTTTGGTTAACTCTCCTATAGGTGCGTTAATTAACAAAGATACAGGCGAGTTACTTTGGTTCCCTGACAGTAATGTGGCTGTAGGCGGCAAAGCCAATTTTACAGTTGAAGTATCAGATGAGCGGGGTGGTAAAGACTCTCAATCCTTCAGCGTCGATATTTACCAAAGCTTAGGCACAATTCAAGGCGCAGTCTTCAACGACCTCAACGCCAATGGACTTCTCGACTCCAAACTAATTACTGGTGATAATCCTTCAATTGTATTTGCCATTGACGTTTCCGGTAGTACCATCGCCCCATTCCACGGGAATGGCAAATACAAAGATGTCAAAACCGTTTTGGATGCTGAAAAAGCAGCAATTCAAGCCACAATTGATGCCATCATTGCAATGGGTGGCGGGGACAAGGTAAAAATTAGCTTCATCCCCTTCACCAATGATGGTACTATTCAAGACATGAATCCGGCTGCTCATACCGGACTAGTTACCTACACTACTGCTTTTGCTGACCTCGATAACAACTCCATCCCCGATTATTTACAAATACTCAACAGTTACACATCAGGTGGTAGCAGCAAATTTACTCAAGTCGCCCAGAAAATTGACACCTTAATCAACGTACTACCAGGAACGCCAAATGTTATATATATGTCGGATGGCTACGGCTATCTAGACCCAACAGTGGCAAAAACCTTAGCCAATGACGTTAAGAGTAAAGGCGGAAATCTGAATGCTTTTGCCATTGGTTCTGCATCTACCTATTCAACTTTACAAGAACTTGACCCCTATGCTATTCAAGTTGTCGATATCAACGAATTGACAGACATTTTCTCTGGTTTTGATGACCGCTACGCCAAAGAACCATTCATGAATGGCGTTACCGTCTACCTCGACCAAAATAACAACGGTCAGCTAGACCCAGGAGAATCTTATCAAATTACTCAACAGGATAAGATCCCCAATAGCTTAGATATCAACAGCAAATACTACTTTAGCTTCAAGAATCTGCTACCGGGTACGTATACAGTCCGCACACTACTACCTAGCGGCTACACTATGACCTCACCCACAACAAATGTGTGGACTGATACAATTACAGCCGCAGGAGAAACGAATAACAACTTATTTGGCATTACCCAAGCCACCATTGTTCCTCCCAATCAAAATCCTGTTTTCGTCACTACGCCACCTGCTATTACTCTACTAAAAGCCGATCAACAATTGCGTTACAATGCCTTCGCTCGTGACCCAGATGCAAATATTGTTACCTACGATTTAATAACTGCTCCCGAAGGTATGGCAGTATTGGCTCATGATGGCATTGTCGTTTGGTCTCCCACTTCTACCCAAGTTGAAAAATACTACCAAGATTTATACGCTGAACAAGCTCGTCTCACAGCTATTGGTAGAGGTGCTTATGCTCCTACTCACGTAGAATTCAACGTCCTGCTACGTGCAACAGATGGTCAAGGAGGACAAGCACTTCAGTATCTTAAAGTCCAATTAGTACCAAATAATCATCCCCCTGTCTTCACTTCGACATCTCCAAATAATCTCCAGCCGCAAGTAGGTAAACCATTCCAATATCAAACTACTGCCACCGACCCCGACAATGACTCCGTAACCTTTTCCTTGGTAAATCCACCAAGCGGGGCAGTAATTAATGGCAGTACTGGACTGTTGACTTGGACACCCACTGCTAACCAATTGGGCAATCAACAATTCTCCATTCAAGTTCAAGACAGTTTTGGCAATTCTAATTTGCAATCAGTCAACTTGACTGTTGTTTTAGCTCATGTTAATCATTCACCAGTATTTACCTCTACACCTCGCACAAGTACAAGAACCCAAAATCCCTATATCTACAATTTACAAGCAACTGACCCAGATAACGACCCGCTTACCTTCAGCTTAGTAAATGCACCTGCGGGTATGACCTTAAATCAAGGAGTTCTTGTTTGGCAGCCAACTGCTAGTCAATTCGGTAACAATTCAGTTAGCGTACAAGTCAGTGATGGACAAGGTGGTACTACTACCCAAAACTGGACAATTCAAGTCAGCAATCAACTCTCAAACTTACCTCCCACAATTACTTCTACACCAAGTACCGTTACCTCACTTGGTCGAACCTACATTTACAAGCCTACAGCAATTGACTCAGATGGCGATCGCTTAACATGGAGTCTCGTTTCTGACACTGTGCCACCACCACAAGGTATGGTAATTGATGAAGAAACTGGGACAATTGTTTGGCAACCAACGGCTAATCAAATTGGTGATACCACAGTTAGGGTTCAAGCAACAGATATCTACGGTGCTTACAACGTTCAAGAATTTACAATCCATGTTAACGGCATTAATAGTCCGCCGAAATTTGTCTCTACACCGATTACCATTGCTGGGGTCGGACAAGGTTACAGTTATCAAGCTTTGGCAACTGATCCAGAAAATGATGCCTTAATATTCACTTTGGGCAGTAAGCCATCAGGGATGACTATTACTAAAGATGGTTTAATTCAATGGACACCTACCGCAAACCAAGTTGGAAAATACGATATCCAAGTTATTGCCACTGATGATCAAGGTGCTAGCACTAATCAAACCTACACTTTAATTGCTGGTACTACTCCTGTTAATCATCCTCCGGTGATTAGTTCAACTCCTGTATTCTTGGCTGCTGTTGGTCATGCGTATAATTACCAAGTTGCTGCCACTGACGCGGACAATAATCCTATTACTTATCAGCTGCTTTCGGCTCCAGATGGCATGACTATTGATGCCAATACGGGTTTATTAACTTGGGCTAACCCTGTGGCTGGCAGTTATCAAGTGGTTGTTGGTGCTGATGATGGTAAAGATGGTGCGGCCCAAGGTTTTACTCTGATTGCCAAAACCATTACTCCACCGATTATTCAATCTACCACTCCACCAAATAATGCAATTCCTAATACTTTATATCGCTACGATATTATTGCATTTGACCCCCAGGGCGATCGCCTGACTTACTCAATAGATGCGGCTTCCCAAAATTTAGGCATGATTCTTGATAGTCAGGGACGTTTAAGTTGGACACCAACTTCTGCCCAAGTCGGCGACCATACTATCACTCTCACTGTTTCTGACTCGGCTGGTTTTAATACTCAACAAACTTTTAACTTAAATGTCACTCCTGATACTGTTGCACCCAAGGTGAAACTGATTGCTAGTTATGACTCGATTAATTTAGGCGAATCAATAACGTTCCAAGCACGGGCTACGGATAATATCAAGCTGGCTGGGCTGCAATTGCTGATTGATGGAACTGCGGTAGTGCTGGATGCAAACGGGATGGCAAGGTTTACGCCTACCAAACTTGGGACGATTATTGCCAAAGCGATCGCTACTGATGCGGCGGGTAATCCCGCAACCGCTACATTCAGCGTGGCTGTAATTGATAGCAGCGATGTGAATCCGCCGGATGTCAGTCTTAACTTGCGTGCGATCGCGCAAGGTACAGTCACCGCGCCTGTTGAGATTAAAGGTACGGTCAGCGATGATAACCTGGATTACTACCGCTTGCTGGTTGCACCCATTGGCAGTAGCGATTTCAAAGAGATTTTCCGAGGCACAAGCACTGTTAATAATGATGTACTGGGTAGATTCGACCCATCATTACTGGAAAATGACAGCTATACCTTGCGACTGGAAGCTCATGATAAGGGCGGGAATGTCAGCTTTGTTGAAGACACGGTTAATGTGTCTGGCGAATTGAAACTCGGTAACTTTAGGCTATCATTCACTGATTTGTCGATTCCTGTAACAGGGATACCCATTACGCTCACACGCACGTATGATTCTTTGACATCGGGTAGCACAGATGACTTCGGCTATGGGTGGCGGATGGAATTCCGGGACACGGATCTGCGGACTTCTGTTGGCAAACCCACTGGAGAAGTTGCCGAACTGGGAGGGCAGAACCCGTTCAAGGATGGCACGAAAGTATACATTACTTTGCCTGGAGGCAAGCGGGAAGGGTTTACTTTTAGACCCACGATTGACCCACTTTCTCAGTATTTGAGAGGCGCTGGTGGTGTTGATTCTGACCCAAATATCTATCACCCCTCATTTGTTGCTGATGCTGGCGTAACCGATACGCTCACGGTGCAAAACACTCGCATCATTCATGGGGCTGGTACTAATCAGTACTACGGTCTAGCTGGCAGTGCTTATAATCCTGCTGACACATATTATGGTGGTGTTTATACGCTGACTACCAAAGAGGGCATTGTCTATCAAATTGATGCTGCTACGGGCGATTTGTTGACAGTTACGGATACGAACGGTAACACGTTAACATATACAGATGCGGATATAACTAGCTCGACTGGGCAAAAGATTACCTTTGGGCGGGATGCTCAGGGCAGAATTGCGACGGTGACTGACCCTACAGGTAAGCAAATTCGGTACGAGTATGACGCGAAAGGTGATTTGGTGGCTGAAACTGATCGGGAGGGCAATACTACCAAGTTTGTCTACGACAGCACCCAGCCACATTATTTAGCTCAAGTCATTGATCCCTTGGGTAAGACTGGGGTACGCAATGAGTACGGTGATGACGGACGGCTCAAAAAGATGGTTGATGCCGCAGGTGCATCAGTGCAGTTAGCCTATGACCCCAGCCATTCTACTGAAACAATAACTGACGCACTGGGCAATCCTACCACTTATGAATATGACGAACGGGGGAATGTAGTCACTGAGATTGATGCGCTAGGTGGCATCATCACCCGCTCTTACGATCAAGACAATAATTTGCTCAAAAAAGTAGACCCAGACGGTGTTTCCACAACTTACACCTATGACAGTAAAGGAAATCCTTTAACAATAACGGATCGAGACGGAAATGTTACCCGTATTACATACAATCAGTATGGCGAAACCCTTAACATCATCTCGCCTAGAGGGTTAACAGTTTCATCAACTTATGACAAGCACGGTAATTTATTATCTAGAACCAATACCGATGGACAAACTACAACCTTTAGCTATGACGGTTTTGGTAGATTAATCAAACAAACAGCACCGGACAATGAAGTATCAACATATACTTATGATGATTTCGGGAATCCCACAGTCTTTACCGATAGTCGCGGCAACCAAGCTATTGCTACTTATGACCTCAATGGTAAAGTCAAAACTCTGTCAATGGTTTTCCCCCAAGAGAACCAAACTTTAAATACCAGCTACACTTACGATAACCAAGGACGCACTACCTCTGTAACAAATCCTCAAGGAAATGTTACCACAACGGAATATGACGCTAAAGGCAATGTGATTGCCACTACAGATATTAAACATAATCGGACTCAGTATTTTTATGACGACAAAGGGCAGCAGATTAAAGTTATTCTGCCCGACAATACCCCTAATAACCCAGATGATAACCCTGTAGTTTTAACTGAATACGACGTTGCCGGAAGAGTTATTTCCCAAACATCTGCCACAAAACTGAAAACTCGCTATGTTTATGACGAATTAGGCAGATTGACTGATACTATCTTGCCCGACCTCACTCCTGACAATCCAGATGATAATCCTAGAGAGAAGATAGAATATACCGCAGGCGATCGCATTCAAGCCAAGATTGATATTTTTGGCACTCGTACAGAATACACTTACGATAACTTAGGAAGAGTCAGTCGAGAAAGAGATTTCTTTGGCAACAGTACTGGAAACGACACTACTTATATTTACAATGCCGACGGACAAGTTACCTCAGTTACCGATGCCAGAAATCGCACAACTTTGATTGGTATTGATGATAAAGGTAGAGCTAGCCAAACTACTTACTTTGACGGCACGACATCTCAAGTTACCTATGACGCTTTAGGACGCACCAAGTCGGAAACTAATCAGCTTGGACAGACCACCAGCTACAATTATGACGTTTTTGGCAAAGTCGCGGCAATAACCAATCCACTCAATCAGCAAACTCAGTTTACCTACAACAGTCGCGGCAGTCTGGTTAAAGTTACTGATGCTTTAAACCATTCGACTGGCTACGAATACGACCAATACAATCGTCAAACCGCAGTCATTAATGCTAATGGCGATCGCACTGAAACTACTTATGACCAGTACGGGCAAGTTGCGGCGGTAAAAGATGGTAATCAGCATATTACCCAATACTTCTATGATAATCTGGGCGCACTCACTTCAGTTAAATTAGCCAACCAAGCTACCACCAATTATACTTATGACAATTTAGGCAGACTCACGCAGTTTGAGGATGCTAATCATAATAAAACTACATACCAATATGATGCTTTCAATCGTCAAGTTGCGACAAATTTACCTTTAGGACAACGTTCTACCACTACTTTCAATAATTTTGGACAAGTAGCCAACACTAAAGATTTCAATGACGATGTTATTACTTATGCTTATGACCAATACGGTCGTCTAGCAAATAAATCATTCTCTAATCCTCTGGTTGCTACGGTTAGTTATACTTATGACCCTGTAACTTCTCAAGTCAAAACTGTAACTGATGGTCGAGGAGTTACTAGTTATGGTTTTGATAGTTATGACCGCGTAAATTTGATTTCTAATCCTGACGGTCAGACAGCTAGTTATACCTATGATGTGTTGGGTAATCTCAAGACTTTAACAACTAGTGCTAGCACGGTCAATTATTCTTACGATGTGCTGAATAGGTTAGATACGGTTACATCTGGTGGGCAGTTGGCGAAGTACGGCTATGATGCGGCAGGGAATCTAATTAGTACTGCTTTAGCCGATGGTACAACCCAAACCCAGCAGTATGATGCGAGTAATAGACTCAAGTCAATCGAAACTCGTGACGCTTTGGGTGGGATCTTATCTAGTTATGCTTATATCCTTGATGGGGTGGGCAATCGCACTCAAGTAATAGAAGATACTGGTAGGACTGTTAACTACACTTACGATGAAGTCAATCAATTAAAGCTGGAGTCGATTACCGATCCAAATCTGGGGAATCGAACTATTGGTTATGATTACGATCTGGTGGGAAATCGCCTAAAGCGTAATGATTCTGATCCCAGCAGTGGATTAACGACGTATATTTATGACCCAAATAATCGATTAACTTCTCAAACATCTGGAACTAAGGTCACTCGATATACCTACGACAATAATGGTTCCATGCTAACTTCTGATGATGGGATTAACTCTGTTGTTTACCAATGGATTAATGATGGCGAGAATCGATTGATTGGGGTAACTACAACTAATGCTAGTGGTTCTTCTCAAAGTAAATATATTTACGATGCTAGCGGTAATAGAGTAGCGAGTATTACCGATGGGGTGAGGAAGAATTATCTCGTCGATCCTAGAGGTTATTCTAAGGTTCTGCAAGAGTATGATGCCAATGGACAAATTCTGACGAAGTATTTCTATGGTTTGGGTTTAATTAAGTCTGAGAGTGGCAGTGATGAGAGATTCTATCATTCTGATGGTTTGGGTTCTACTCGCTTGTTGACTGATGGTACTGGTCAGGTTACAGATAGGTATGTCTATGATGCTTTTGGGCGGTTAATTGCTCATGCTGGGGGTTCGGGTAATGCTTACCAGTTTGCAGGTGAGCAGAGGGATAGCACTGGGTTGGATTATCTCAGAGCCAGATATTATAACTCGGATTTAGGCAGGTTTATCTCGAAAGATGCTTTTGCTGGGCATTTGGCTAGTCCGATTAGTGAGAATGCTTATGTCTATGCCAATGCTAATCCTGTTAATTTTACTGACCCTTCTGGGTATGAATCTTTGGGAGAACTCTCTGCTGCTGAAGCGATTAATAGCATTCTTAGCAGTATTCCTTATGCGAGTATCGGTCAAGGAATACTTGGTGGTGCTTTATTTGGGCTTGCTTATGGATTGATTAAACAAGATGCTGAACTCATTGAAGGTCGTCGTAGTGAAGTTTCATGGACTGAAGTTTTAGAAAGTACTTATCAAGGGGCTGTTTTCGGTGGATTATTTAGTATTTTTCCATTAGCAGGAGCCTTTTTTGCTGCTGCTGGAGTTGCTGGTGCTATTGATGAAGCTAGAAGTGGACATTTTCTCTCTGCTGCTGTTGATCTTGCTTTTATTTTAGGCCCATTGGCTTCCAAAGAAGGCAGTGAACCTATTCTTAAGCAGATTGAAGAAATTTTGAATCGAAATAATATAAAAGTTAGTATAAATGAAAATTCTTCGGGATCAGTTACTATTTCTTTGCCTGAAGGCGTGGAACCGTCACCTCAAGAAACAGTGACTGTTTTCCGAGTACAGGGTGGAGAGCCTCCATTGGCTAGTCGTCGCCATATTGTTATTGATGCAAATGGCAATCCAAAAATAAATCGGACAACGCTTAACATCAGCATCGGTGATCCATCTCATGCTGAACATTTTTTGAGTAGGCGTCCTGGTGCAGATATAACTTCGTTTGAAATCCCTAATTGGATGGCAGACTTTATTGATAGTGAGGCAATTCCTCAGGCGAATTATAGGACAAATCCTTTAAATCAAGGGGGACTTGCTCCTAAGGTTGTTGATCCTACAACTCCTGGTCTATCATATGAATTACCATCTATTTGGGCTGTATGGCTTGAAGAAGTTGCTATTCCAGGGTCAGGAAAAGTTACGGGAGGTAACACAAAATGACAGTATTAGACGGTGAAGAAGTTGTGGTGGTTGTTCGCCATAAAAACAGAATACGCTGGTTTCGTTGTGATAGGGATTTATGGGTTCTGGATGTCAATAAGTGGCGTGCTGATTTCATTAGTCATGGATATGAGGTACCGGAGTTTAACGATTCATTTAGATATGGTATTCATGCAGTAAATCGAGAAAATGCTCAAGAGTTTCTTGATTTTATGTCAAAGTATGAGGTGAATAAAGACGAGTTGAGTATGGAGTTGGCCAAAAGCTATTTGTCAGCGAGATCATGGTGGGATGTAAAGGATTTATTTCCTATTATGTTCGTCAACTTTGAAAACTGTAAGGTTGGTGCATTTTACCCGGATGGTGTTCCTCTGGAGCGTTATTTGCCAGATGGTTGGAAGGGAGAATTTGTTGATTTTGCCAATGAATATCCTGATGATATCTTTCCTGTTGAAGAAAAATTTTGGATTAAAAAAGGATGTGATCTTCTCGCCCTGTTAAACAAAAGAGGGGCTGAACAGTCATAATTATTACCGCATAATTTTATGCGGAGTGGGTGAGGAGGGACTTCATTTTTCCTCTACAAATAAAAAAAGAAACTAAATTCACTAGAATCGCATCGATTCGTAGAGTTTCAGCTTACAAAGTATCACAGAAAGCACTTTATCGCTTTATTCAAGAAATAAAATCGGTTCTTCTCAAAAGATCTGTCCTTAATATAAGCTTTGTGGGATAATCAAAAAATAATTAAACAATACGTGGATTGAATAATGACAAGCCCTTTAGTAAGAATTGAATCACATCCGCAAGAAGCAAAGCGATTAATAGGCATTGATTATGAGAGTAAAGGTTCACACCTATTCTCAAACATACTAGTTGAATCAATAGCTTACGCTACTCATCCCAATCAACCAACACCCCATCAACAATCGCAACCCCCCACTGCGGAAACTTCACCAGTAACTTCTTGATCACAATCTGCAAAGCCGGATCATCCCAACACTCTTGCAAATACTCAAACCCCGGATTCTGCCCCGAATTTCCCGCCGCCTTGAGTTTCTGCATACGCTCCGGTCGCGCATTTGCCCTCGCAACAATCGCCTCATGTGACCATTTTTCAGGATTTGGCACAGGTGCGGCGGAACAAATACCTTCATGATTTGCTTTGAATTCTCCACCCGAAACGGAATTTTGAACCAACAACATAGCAGAGTGATCCTGTTCTACTTGCCCTGGTGTTTGATTAGCGATCGCAGAATTTAGGGATTTTTCATTTTGTGCAACGGGCGCGGCGGAACCAGTATCTTCATGACAGTCCCTCACTTCAACGCTACAATCCTGCTTTTCAACCAACAACGAAGTAGACTGACTCGGTGAATCATCCACAAGCGCTAGCGTCGTGCAGTCATTCGCCATAGGCGAGTCTTCAAGTTCTGACACGCTTTGAACAGTCTGAGGCGAAGCGCCCCCCAAGGGCGCGTGAGCCGTCTCCTCAACTTGCAAAATCTCATTTAGCGTGTCAGAGAAACAGCTAACGAACTCTTTTGAAGAGTTCGTTAGCTGTTTCTGAGCAGTTCGTGAGGGTTCCCAGAACCCCTGCTCTGACTGACTTTGGACTGAAATAGATGCTTCATACGAAGCACCCATTTCTTCACAGCCAGCATCTATCTCTGAAATCTCAGCATTTAATTCTCGTTTTAGAGAATCTGGTTCTCGTTTTTCAGCATTAGCTTTCTCCCAGAACTCCTTCATCCGACTGCCATGCAAATTCTTCACCATCCAGCTAGCCGTTTCTCGGCCATCCTGAATCGATTTGTCAGGTTTGAAAATGAATAGCCCACTATCGGAGAGAATTTTCTTCGCAGAGATAAAAGTACTGTACCCCAAAGCAGAAGTTAGAGGCATCCACCGAGAACCGTAGGGGTCAGCCGTCCAGCACTCTTGCCACAATTGCGTAACAGAGGGCTTTTGCTGCGAAGCCCACAGCATATCTTGTATGGGAATAATCACATGAAGCCTTTTATATGGTGACTGTGGTTTAGTGGCAACAGCCTTTTTGGACTTGGGACGGGTAATGGTTGCAGTCATCGTATAATCTCCTATTTATATTGACGCACGGAAATTTCCCCCACTGTGATGCGGGGCTTGGTACTTATATTGGGTTGTCTAAAAAGTCACCGATACCTGGAAGCTTATTGAGGTTGCCAGAATCGCAATTCATCTCGGAAATACCTATCAGCCTTTTTTGATTGCTCCTTCCAGCAATCCCAGGCAACCACCAGTTCCTCGCCTAAATCCTCTACGACTTCACCCCTCTCAACATACAAAGTGCGGTATGGGTCAGCGTGAGCAACGATAGAGCCGATGCCAATAATGTTTGGTTGTGAGGATGCGTTCTGGAGAGCAGTAATTAAATCAGTCTCTTGGGTGGTCAATTCCGCCCAATAGTCCTGTTTAATCACCTCATACTCTTGGGCAACATCCCAAAACTCTTGCCAACTACACCCCGGTTTAGCTAGCACTGCTCTAATATCACTAACCGCTTGGGGCAACATTGACAATTGCTCGGCTCGGTAAGCGATCGCGGATTGTGTCGGCTCACTCCCCAGAATTATCGCCGCAGCTTCCAGGGCTTGGGTATTGTTCATAGCGCTGGCTAGATTCTTCAACGCCATGCCCATCAACCGTAGACATTCTTGGGCATTCTCCTTGGGTGGCTCAACAGCTAGCGATCGCAGATCAATAGTTTTCTCCAGAGCTTGTTTAACTTGCTTGTTCAAAACTTTGGTCGCTTGCTGGGTCATAGTATTTCCCCATTCTTGAGAAGGGCGCTGTTCAACTGCGTTTTCCAAATCCTGAATGCGCTGCCTAAGCTGTTGGTTCTCAGCCTCCAGCTGTCGTAGTGATTCCATCTCATCCAAACGCTGCTGCAACTGGATGTTTTGCTCCTTCTGCTGTTTGTATAGGTTTTGCAGAGATTGGATTTGCTCACTTACTTGTTCTTCGGCTCTGGCTGTGGCTTCTGACTGTAGCCCAATTCTCAATTCCTGCTGTAAGCGCTCTAACTCAAGCTTGTGTTGCTCTTTGAGTGCAGCGATCGCCTCAGAGTATTGTGGTGAATAACTTGGCTCTGTGGGGAATGGTACACTTGCTGCATCCAAATCAGCATTGTTGACCAATAACCTCTCACCATCAGCAAAGGTAACAATCTGCTGCCAATGATTTGGTGCTTCTGCCTCAATGCTACCCTCATCCCCATACCTTGGGTGTGACTGTTGTGAAACTGTGACTTTGGCGGATTCAGGAACCACTGGTTCATGAATTTTGGGAACCATTGGTTCCTGAACGAATGGCACTAAGAAAAGCCGAAACCCTTGCGGTTTAAGCAGTTTGCAATTGCTTGCGTAATTCATGCCGGGGTTTCGTCATCAAGGGGTAAATTTTTGGGCGACGTTTACGGACTCGTGGTTCATT
>NZ_NOLK01000195.1:0-13670 GCF_002245985.1 Nostoc sp. 'Peltigera membranacea cyanobiont' 232 | reverse complement strand
CGCGGTTAGCTGTCTTGGGGGGTGATTCGTATTTGACGGGTTTCCCTTTTTGCCAATCAATGCGGGGGAAGTTGGGCTTAATGCGCCCCCATTCCATTGGGAGCCAATTATTCAACGGGTCAAGTGACTGAATCCATGTCCCACCCAGTAATAGATGCTGATACATTTTAATGTATGGATCTGTGACTCGACCGGCATTTTTGCGAGGGATTTTATCAGAGATGAACAGGTAGTCGTAAACCGATTCTCCCTCGATGTGGAAGAAGTTGCGCTTAATCAGCGCCGGATGAATGGCGCTACCAACATATAACTCATGGTATTCGGGAGCCTTGAGGTTGTTTGGGTATTCAATTGGGTGTCGCTGATGCTCAACTGATACCTTGCAATCTGGTTTCGGCTCAAAGTTGCCACACTTAAAAGCATTTTTATTTGTATTCACATTTTCTCCCTTTATTTTTCCATGACAATTTGGGCGACATTGCATCTATGCCGCATTCATCAGTTATCAGTTATCAGTTATCAGTCATCAGTCATCAAGTATCCGCATCAGCAGCGATAAGGACGGAGCATTTAAGTTGCATAAAAGCATGGCTTTCCTGCGGGAGCTGAACCCGTAGGGTTGTCCTTACTACAAGCGAATCAACCTGGAAAAATGAATGACGATTAGCTTAACTGTTAACTGTTAACAGTGAGAACTGTTCACTGTTTTTTTGGGCTTGTGTGATTAAATCAGTCTCCTCGGTAGTAAGGAGATCCCAGTAGTCTGCTTTTATCACCTCGTATTTTTCAGCCACAGCCCAAAAGTCCTGCCATGTAAACTCAAGACGAGCAAGTACTTGCCTAATTTCCCTAATAGCCTGGGGTAATAGTTGTAATTGCTCCGTCCTTGTTGCGACGGCTAACTGTGTGGGACTAGTACCCAAAATTATCGCCGCAGCCTCAAGAGCTTGGGTGTTGTTCATGGCAACGCTTAGGTTTTTCAGTGCCATGCCCATGAGCCGCAGACATTCAGTTGCATTTTCTTTGGGTGGTTCAAGAGCTAGCTGGCGCAGGTCAATGGTTTTCTCAAGAGCTTGTAAAACTTGCTTGTTCAACACTTTAGTAGCCTGTTGGGTCATGGTATTTCCCCACTGCTGTTGAGGGCGTTCCTGTAAGGCGTGTTCTAGTTCCTGGATACGTTGGTGGAGTTGCTGATTCTCAGTTTCTAGCAATCTCTTCCCTTCCATCTCATCCAATCGTTGCTGCAACTGGATATTCTGCTCTTTTTGCTCCTTGTACAGGAAATGCATAGATTGGATTTGCTCACTTACTTGGGCTTCGGCTCTAGCCGACACTTCTGCTTGTAGTCCAATTCTCAATTCCTGCTCCAAGCGCTCTAACTCAAGTTTGTGTTGCTCTTTGAGTGCTGCGATGGCTTCGGTGTATTCTGGTGGATATGTGCGCTGACTTGATTGGGACACAATTGCGGCATCCAAATCAGTGTTGTTTACCAGCAGCCTTTCACCATCAGCGAAAGTTACAATCTGCTGCGAATTATTTGGAGCCGAAGCCTCAATTACTCCTGATTCTCCATAACGGGGATGTTCTGGTGATGAAATTGTGACTTTGACATTTTTGGGAACCAATGGTTCCTGATTTTTGGGAACCAATGGTTCTGAATGGAATGGCTTTTTTCCTCTTGGCATTGGAGCAACAATATTAGCCGCAGCAGCAAAATCTGATTCAGTTGGGTCTGGGTTTGATTCAAGAGCCAGTCTTATAGCAGCAATAAGTTTTTCTGGTTCTTTGGCTAACCTCAAAAGAGGACGGGCTTGGCGCTCATTTTTAATCTGTGACCCCAACTCCCCTGCTGCAACAATAACTTTTGATGCTCCTAAGAGTTGATTTATACGCCGATAGCCACCATATACATGCAATTCACCTTGGCAATATTCTGAGAAATTTTTGTACCCAGCGATTCTGTACATCTGCTCGTCATGCATGATGCGAAAGAGTTCTACTGCTTGCAACTCAAATTGGTCAAGAGTAGCGAAGGTGTCTTTGATACTGCTGTTGAGTAAGTCGTAATCAAGTGCTGATTTGGTTTCTTCTCTATCTAGTGTCAGCATATTTCTCTCCTGTCATTATCATTAGGAGAGCTGTTTGAAACAAATTTTGATGTCAGCTTAACCCCGACACCCTGTTGTATTGGCCTTATGTCATTTTTCACGATATTTTTCCCTGATAACTTGGTTGACAAGCTTTTACTCGGGGGTTGTATCAGTTATCAGTTATCAAAGACTCTGACTGATAAGTGGTAACTGTTATTCGCGCTACTACATCTTTTAACTACAAAATTCGGAATCTTTCTTAACCAAACTTAACTTTACCTAAAATTTATGAATTTTGACAGCAAAAACATCCCGCAAGGAATGGACTTTCCAAGCGGCAGACCCTATAATGGATCTGGCAGCGCGGTAAAAACTCTCGGACAATTTTAGTAGTCGCACCAGTGGGCAAACTTTAGCGACAACTTCTTTTGTTCCTTCGAGATCAAACCCGCTCTAGATCAATATGAAATTTGCAATACGCAGAAAGCGCGACTCCTTAGTGGCGCTTTCTGCGTTAAGTTGTCGTACTGTTGTATCTTCACCTCCATGCCTCCTTTCAATTAGCTTGATTTTACAGAAGTTCTGGTCGTTTTACTCAGTTGAGCTAAGAGCTTTCACTCAAATGTATTAGCAGAAGATATTTGGTTTAGGTTAAGATACCTAGACACAAGCTTTTCAAAACAAACCCATTGAGTTAATCAGCGATCAAAAATACCCGCAGGCGGTGTTCCTTGGTTGACCCTGGTCAACTTCTTTCACAGTTTTATGCTCAAGCTAGACCGGATAATGTACTAGAGATGCGTTAAATCTCCCTATTAAGATGTAGCATTTAAATCATATAGCCTAGAAAGGTAATTTGAGAACCTAGCTTCAGTTAATAATTGTGAATTTTGTAGATATTTTAAGTACTAGTGCGTAAAATATTACTATATGTATACCTACTTACGTAAGGAAAAGTCGGCATGAATTCAAGCCAAGTTTTAGACGTAAAAAGAGTATTAGCTGTATTAGAAGAACAAGTGTTTCAATCTACGGGAAGGTATTTAACAGAAGTAGAAAAAGTTATTATTAAGGGAGTTTGGGATAGTAAAGATTATAAAGAGATGGCAAGTGATTCGGGGTATAACGCATACTATTTGCAGCAGAAAGTAGCTCCACCACTATGGAGTATGCTTTCAGGAATTATTGGTGATGGAGTGAAAGTAACAAAAATATCTTTGAAATCTATTTTGCTTAAACTAGCAAAGAGGGATTATCTGAAAGAAGAGGCATCCAGACTGGATAACGATAGTTTCGTTGGGAATATTAGAATTTATGGGGAGCTGCCTAAAATCAAATCTTTTTATGGACGAAAAGATGAAATTAACTATTTTAAGAAACAAATTACTCTATTTAAAGAGCGCTGTATAGTTTTTACTGGAGTTGGAGGAATAGGAAAAACTTTATTAGCCGCTAGATTGGTTGAAGAAATACTTTTTGATTCTTTAAACAGTATATATGAATGTGTAATCTGGAAAACAATTAATCATTCGTTATCAATTGATGAGTTAGTCATTGATTTAAATAAAAATTTTGACATAGAAGCAAATGAAAATTCTTTTATAGATAGCATATCTTTACTATCAAAACAGCTTCATTTACATCGTTGTCTGCTAGTAATTGATGGATTTGAAAAGCTATTGTTAGCAGATGATTTTGGAAAAAGATTACAATATGAAAAATTCCTTTTAAGACTTACAGAAGGAAAGCATCAAAGCTGCATTATTATAACAAGTCAGTTGCCTTTAAAAGAATTTGCTTCTGTGACTACAAAACTACCTATTCGCTCTTTCAAATTAGAAGGTTTAGATGTAAATACAGGAATGCAAATATTACAAGAAAAAGGTTTAACTGGGCAGGAATGTAAGCGATTAATTGAAAATTATCATGGTAATCCATCAAGTTTAGAAGCTTTGGCTGACAGAATTAATCGTTTTTTTGAAGGGAGTGTTAAAACGTTTTTTAGATATCAAACTACTATGATTGATCCTCAACTTGAAACAATGCTACATCAGCAATTTGGACAAGTTGGACTTTTAAGTAATCTTCAAAGGCAAATAATGATTTATTTAGCAGAAGAAATGTCACAAAATTCGACTCACATTCAATTCTCTAAACTCATTGATAATTTAAAAGAGCGAGTAGATTTAAAGTTGTCAGTTTTTGAACTAATAACAGCAATAGAAGTTTTAGAACAACGCTCGTTAATTGAAATTACTGGGAAATCAAACAAACGAGAAGCTAGTTATAGTTTACAAGCATCTATTAAGAAGTATATTTTAGTTGATCCATTGGGATTAGTGCATAAAATACCAGATACAATACAAACAAGGGAAGTTACCTTGTGGGCTACTGCATAAATCCTCTTTGCACCCAGCGTCATAATCCTGATAGTGCTGAAAATTGTTTAGCATGTGGAAATCCATTGATAATAAACGGGCGTATTCGTTTGCTGCGCCCGTTGCGTTCTTTAGAGCAAAATCCATATACTTACACAGATGTCTTTGAGATAGAGGATACTGGCACAGAAGAACATCCTCAGCCTCAGATAAGAGTAATGAAAGTATTAAGATGGATTGATGATTCTAAGTTAGTTGAGCTACTTAAAAGAGAATCACTCATATTACAAATCCTAGACCATCCTGGGATTCCCAAGTCTAATAGGGAAGATTATTTCACATTTAGACTGAATGATAATCTTCTAGAACTACATTGTCTAGTTATGCATAAGTTTGAAGGAGAGAACTTAACTCACTGGGTACAATCTTACGGACGAATTAGCCAAGATACGGCTTATGAATGGTTATTGCAGTTGATGGAGATTCTTGATTTAGTTCATCGGTCTGGTTTCTTCCACAGAGATATCAAACCAGAAAACATTGTTCATCAACCCGATGGGAATTTAGCACTTGTTGACTTTGGTGGAGCAAGACAGCTTAGTAGAACCTACTTTGCGAAAGTTAGTACCAGTGGAGGAACTACTACAGGATTCGGTAATGGTTACGAAATAACTGCTGTTAGGACAGCTTGTTACTCTCCCTTAGAGCAAATTCATGGACAAGCTGTACCACAGTCAGACTTTTACGCTTTAGGTAGAACTTTTGTTTACTTAGTCACAGGTATTTCTTTAATTGAAATCAAAATGGACGAGCAGACAGGAAGACTAATTTGGAGAGATAAAGCACTTCACATAGATAAATTTCTGGCTGATTTACTTGATGATATGATGGCTCCTTTTGTTGGGCAGCGCCCACAAAATACTCAAATAATAATACAGCGTTTGGAGCGCTTACCTAATCAATCAAAGCTTAATCGAGTAATTAAATCAAAGCCGTTTCAACTTAGTGTGTTTGTATTAGGTTTATTAAGTATTGTTGGTTTGATATATGCATCACTACCTCTAGTAGCAAAATATTATTTAGATTCTGGTAAAAAAGCTTATAACGAGAGAGTCTGCCAGGATCTCTTGAGGTGACAACCTGGCGGTTGAATATTAGCGCAGTGGTGGAGTTCAAACAGCAAGCGATCGCTGCTTATCGTTCCCAAACTACAGACTTAATTGATGATGATCCAGAAGGCTTTCGCCTAACTCCCGAAATGTTAGCAAACTTTACTCATCCTTGGGAAGTTTATATAGAGGAAAACCGATGAACCCGTTACAATCTAATTCCCTACCACCCAGCTACTGGCTTTGTTAATAAATAACCATATATTATGATGTGTTTTGCCGATTATGGTTCTGTAACTAATCAAGAATCACGATCGCCAACGGCAGAATCTTGCCCAGCTCTGTGAAAAAAAATCGTTCTCTAACTTCAGCCTTCACGTAGGACTAAATCAGCATACACTGATTTTGGACTAATGAAAGCGGTTGCCCTTATAGGAACGATGAGCGAAAGTAAAATACCAGAGATCCTGGAAACCTTCGAGGCAGACCTGCTGTCGGAGTGGACTCAGGAGTTAGCCACTGTCAATATTCGGAGAGGCTTGATTAAAGAAGCCGAGCTAAAGGAAGAATGCCGGGAATTCCTTAGCTTATTTCGGATCGCCGTTGGGCAGGGCAAGTTGACCAATATTCAGGCAGGGGTGTGGCAGGAAATGCGGGAGATACTGACCAGCATTTCTCGATCGCGATCGCAAAAAGGCTTCACACCGTCGGAAACAGCTACATTCGTCTTTTCATTCAAGCAACCCCTCTTCAACCGAATGCGTCAGCAATTGCAAGACCCCATCGAGTTGGGTGAAGAGATATGGCTAGCCACAAACTTACTCGATCAACTGGCATTGCTGACAATTGAAGTGTATCAAAAGGCGCGGGAAGAGGTGATTTCGCGGCAGCAGGAAGAGTTGATGGAGCTGTCTACCCCAGTGATTAAACTCTGGGAGGGAATTTTGGCATTACCCATTATCGGCACACTGGATAGTGCGCGCACTCAAATGATGATGGAGTCGTTATTGCAGAAGATTGTTGAAACCGGGTCAGAAGTTGCCATTATTGACATTACCGGGGTTCCCACCGTCGATACCCTCACGGCTCAACATCTGCTTAAGACCGTTACTGCTGCCCGTCTTATGGGAGCCGATTGTATGATCAGTGGCATTCGTCCTCAAATTGCCCAAACAATCGTTTATCTCGGCATTGATTTGGCAGATGTAATCACCAAAGCAACGCTAGCTGATGCCTTTATCATGGCGTTAAAACGGTTGGGAGCGACCATTACCCGCTCTCAAGCAAAATAGGTGGACAAGGAACCAATGGAACGCATTCCTATACTCAAAATGGGCAATTTCCTGCTTGTGACGATCCAAGTGGATATGCACGATCGCCTGGCGATGACGCTACAGGATGACTTGACCAACCGCATCGCTCAAACTCAGGCTCACGGTGTCTTGATTGATATCTCTGGATTAGAGATTGTTGATTCCTTCATTGGGAGGATTTTAAGCAACATTGCCAGAATGTCACGAGTGCTGGATGCCCAAACAGTTGTCGTTGGGATGCAGCCTGCCGTGGCAATTACCCTGGTGGAATTGGGGCTATCGCTGACAGGCATTCGCACTGCCCTAAACATAGAAAAGGGCATGGCACTGTTGCGATCGTCACTCAATGAAACCACAAATCAGGTCGCTGCCACTAAACGCAGTGCAGATGACGATGGAGAAGACTGAAACGCTCGACATTCAATCTTCTGGTGATGTAGTCTTAGTTCGGCAAGCTGTGCGCCAGCTGGGTGTGGAAATTGGCTTTGGCTTAGTAGATCAAACTAAAATTGTCACCGCCGCCAGTGAGTTAGCCCGCAATACCCTAGAATATGGGGGAGGTGGCACAGTCAAGCTAGAAACGCTTCAAGAAGGGAGACGACGAGGACTCCGGCTGACCTTTGAAGATCGGGGGCCCGGAATTGCCGATATTGATCTGGCGCTGAAGGATGGGTTCACCACAGGGGGCGGGTTGGGTATGGGACTAGGCGGTGCCAAACGACTTGCTAACGAGTTTGAGATTCAGTCTGCGGTGGGAGAAGGAACGCGGATAACAATTGTACGATGGAAATAAAATGCCAGAATCTGTCGCCATTCCAATTACTGAATCTAGCCAGACTGGGGAAGCCCGACGGGTAGCGATCGCTTTGGCAACTCGGCTCGGCTTTCAGGAAACGCAACGGGGCAAGGTTGGCATTGTGGTGACAGAGGTTGCGAGTAATCTGATACAGCACGGTCAGGGTGGGGTGTTGTTGCTAAGATTGATCGAACACGATTCAGCCATCGGTATTGAAGTCTTGTCCCTAGATAAAGGACGGGGAATGGTTGATGTAGATGAGTGTTTGGAAGATGGCTTTTCCACAGCCGGAACGTTAGGCAATGGACTGGGCGCAATTCGTCGCCTCTCTGGTTTATTTGAAATTTACTCCATTCCCAACCAAGGGACGGCTCTGGTCGCCCACCTTTGGTCAGACTCGGCACTCCATCCACCTGAAGAAATTTTAGAAATTGGGGCGATCTGTTTGCCCAAACGAGGAGAAGACGTTTCTGGAGATGCTTGGGCATGTCAAGTGGATCAAAGCCGCAGCCTGTTACTAGTAGCCGATGGCTTAGGGCATGGGCCTGCGGCTGCCAGTGCTGCTTCAAAAGCCGTGAGAATTTTTCAAGAACATCATCGATCTCCTAGTGCGATCGTCGAAGCTGCCCATGCAGCCTTACGAAGTACCCGAGGAGCAGTACTTGCCATTGCCGAAATCGACTTTGAACAACAATCTGTCCGCTTTGCCGGAATTGGCAATATCGCTGCCAGCATTTTCTCGTTTACTGAACACCACCATCTGCTGTCTCACAACGGTACTGTCGGACATGAAATCCGCAAAATTCAAGAGTTTAGCTATCCCTGGTATGGAAACGGACTTTTAATTATGCATTCTGACGGATTAGACAGTAAGTGGCAGCTCGATCGCTATCCAGGCTTGAGCCAAAAACATCCTAGCCTGATTGCAGGTGTGCTATACCGAGACTTTAACCGAGAGCGGGACGATGTGACGGTGTTAGTGGCTAAAGGAATGGGCAGATGACAATCGTTTTCACGCTGGAAATTCACTACGAACAAGATGTTGTCCAAGCTCGACAACGAACTCGTGAGATCGCCGAGCAATTAGGTTTTGATACTCAAGATCAAGCACGATTGGCAACGGCAGTTTCCGAAATTGCCCGCAACGCCTTTCAGTATGCCAGAGGTGGAACGGTTGAATTTTGTGTAGCAGGAGAGCCTCAGACATTTCTGATTCGGATTCAGGATCGAGGCGGGGGCATTCCTCATCTGGCAGACGTTTTGGCAGGACGCTACACCTCTGTTACCGGAATGGGGTTAGGCATTATGGGCAGCCGCAAGCTGATGGATTTCTTTGAGATGGAATCGCTGCCGGGAGAGGGAACAACGGTGGTGATGAGCAAAAGGTTGTCGAAGCGCACACCTACTTTCACCGATTCGCAATTGCAGCAGATTCAAGAAACCGTGATTAAGCGATCGCCCCAGAATCCCTATGAAGAGATCCAGCGACAAAACCAGGAATTACTCCGGGCAATGGCAGAGTTACGCAAGCGGGAGGAAGAACTCACCCAGCTTAACCGGGAACTGGAAGATACCAATCGTGGTGTAGTTGCCCTCTACGCGGAACTGGATGAGAAGGCAGACTCTCTGCAAAAGGCAAACGAGCTAAAAACCCGCTTTCTCTCGAACATGAGCCATGAGTTTCGCACACCACTCAACTCTATTTTGTCCCTATCTCGGATGCTGCTGGTACGGATGGATGGCGATTTGACCGCCGAGCAAGAAAAGCAGGTGACATTCATCCAAAAGGCAGCGAGCGGATTATCAGAACTGGTCAACGACTTGCTGGATTTGGCAAAGGTGGAAGCTGGAAAAATTGAAGTGCGTGCCAGTTCCTTTGAAGTCAGTGACTTGTTTGCCACGCTGCGGGGAATGCTACGCCCATTATTGGTTCAAGGCTCCTCTGTCGCGCTGAATGTCGAGGAACCCGAGGGCATTGGGCAGATATATAGCGATGAGGGCAAAGTCGCTCAAATTCTGAGAAACTTTGTCTCGAATGCGCTCAAATTTACCGAGCAGGGAGAAGTGCGTGTAACCGCTATGCAAAGGGGTCATACCGTGACCTTCTCCGTGTCCGATACGGGCATCGGCATAGCGACCGCCGATGTGGAGCGCATTTTTGAGGATTTTGTCCAAATTGAGTCTTCTCTGCAAAAGCAGGTGAAGGGAACCGGCTTAGGATTGCCATTATCGCGCAAGCTAACGGAGCTACTCGGCGGTAGCATTTCAGTTACAAGTAAGCCCGGTCAAGGCTCCACTTTTACAGCATCGATTCCGATCGTCTACCCATACGCAACTGAATTTCCCACCCGACTGCAACCGATTGCATCACTTGAGCCAACTCGCCTGCCGATTCTAGCGGTTGAAGATCATCCAGAAACCCTATTTATTTACGAAAAGCACCTTCAGAACTCAACCTATCAATTAATTCCAACCCGCACTTTAGCTCAGGCTAGGCAGGCCTTACAACAACTTCGACCGGTGGCAATTATGCTAGATATTATGCTAGAAGGACAAAACGGCTGGACGTTCTTGCGAGAAATCAAAGGAGATGAAACGACCCGCACCATCCCTGTACTCGTGATTACCATCATTGATAACGAGAAGCAGGCACTAGCACTCGGAGCCAACGGTTTTCTAATTAAGCCGGTAGACAGATTGCCGTTATTGAACAAACTTAATACGCTAATTAATCAGAACAAACCTCAAAAAATCTTGTTAATTGACGATGACCCCGCCTATCGGTATTTGGTGAAACAGTTGTTAATAAATACACAATTGAGTATTTTAGAAGCCATGAACGGACGGGAAGGATTAAATTTGGCACAACGCGAGCAACCGACCGCAATCGTGCTTGACTTGGAGATGCCAGAGTTGAGTGGGTTTGATGTCCTCAAGCAGCTTAAGAGCAATTCTGTCACTGAGTCGATTCCTGTGATCATCCACTCATCTGTACAACTCGATGCAGAAGCGCAGAGCCAATTAGCAAAAAAAAGCATCGCCATTCTTTCCAAAGAAACAGGCTCTCAAACAGCAGCGTTCGCCCAACTTCAAGATGCGCTCGTCAAAGCCGGACTTGTTCTAGATACTTGTGGGCAAAGTTATGTCTGAGCCAAAGGTTATCATCCTACACGTTGACGATAACGAAGCCAATCGTTACATTGTGAGCCGGATTTTGCAAAATGCCGGCTTTACCGTCGTGGAAGCGGCAACCGGAGCAGCAGGATTAAAGGCAGTTGTTGAACATCAGCCTGCTCTGGTGATTTTGGATGTTAAATTACCAGATATCGGCGGCTTTGAAGTCTGTCGCCAAATTAAGGCAAATCCCGAAACTGCTTTTATTCCCGTGCTACACCTTTCTGCAAGTTTTATTCAAAGCCAGGATAAAGCAGAAGGCTTAGATAGTGGTGCCGATGCTTATCTGGTGCAACCTGTTGAACCCATTGAACTGCTGGCTACGGTGCGATCGCTGCTGCGAATTCGCCGGGCGGAGGAAGCGGCTTTATCCTCAGCACGGGAGTGGCAAACTACCTTTGACTCTATCAACGACAGCGTATGTCTCGTAGACCGAGAAGGTATAATTCTGCGCTGTAATCGAGCGATGATGCAGGTTTTTTGCAAGCCCGCCCACGAAATCTTAGGTTGTGTTCACCATGAGTTGATGGGCGCAGAATTAGGAATCGGTGATGGCGCTTGCTTTCGCCGTGCAAAAGAAACTCACCAACGGCAAGTTTTAGAATTTCAATCTACAGAGCGGTGGTTTGCCAAAACTATCGACCCGGTACTTGATGAGCATGGAACTCTCACAGGTGCCGTTCTCATCCTATCTGATATCACCGAACGGAAGCGAGCATCAGCCTTGCTGCAAGAGCAGAATGATCGCCTCAATCAATTGATGATTTCTTTGCAGCAACAAACTGAACAAGCGCAACAAGCTAATCGGATTAAAGATGAGTTTTTGGCAGTGCTATCTCATGAATTGCGATCGCCCCTGAATCCGATTTTAGGATGGGCAAGAATTTTGCAAACGAGCCAGCAGGACGCAGCCAAAACTCAGTATGCACTCGAAACGATCGAGCGCAACGCTAAACTACAAGCGCAACTGATTGAAGATTTGCTTGATGTGTCGCGTATTCTTCAAGGCAAGTTGAGTTTGAATACAGTTCCTGTCGGTCTAACTTTTACCATCAAAGCTGCCCTGGAAATTGTGCGACTTGCTGCTGAAGCTAAATCCATTCAGATTAAAACAATATTTGAACCGAATGTTGGGCAAGTGTTGGGTGATTCTGGTCGCCTGCAACAGGTTGTTTGGAATCTACTTTCCAACGCGATTAAATTTACCTCACAGGGTGGTCGAGTAGAGGTGCGGTTAGAAAGGATGAATGAAGTAGATACTCATCCTTCGGAATACACTCAAATCACTATCAGCGACACTGGCAGGGGGATCTCTGCCGACTTTCTGCCCTACGTTTTTGACTACTTCCGCCAAGCCGATGGGACAACTACCCGAAGATTTGGAGGATTGGGGTTAGGATTAGCGATCGTGCGTCATTTGGTTGAATTGCATGGAGGAACCGTTCAGGCAGCAAGCCCTGGAGAAGGGCAAGGAGCAACGTTTACAGTCAAGTTTCCATTCATTGCTGCGGCAAAACTCAATCAAGATGATACTCCGTTTCATAATCGCTCAGACTTCAATCTGAATGGATTGCAGGCGCTGCTTGTAGATGATGACAGAGATTCGCGGGAGTTCATCGCCTTCCTGCTAGAACAGTACGGAGTGCAAGTCACTGAAGCCCAATCAGCAACTGAAGCTTTGAGCAGTTTGGGTCAAGCAAAATTTGATTTACTAATCAGTGATATTGGTATGCCCGATATGGATGGCTACACACTAATTCGTCAAATTAGAAAGCAGTCGCCTGAACAGAGCGGAGAAATTCCGGCGATCGCCCTCACTGCTTATGCGGGAGAAATTGATCGACAACTTGCACTAACCGCCGGATTTCAACAGCATATTTCCAAACCAATTGAGCTAGAGGTACTAATGCGGGCTATTCTAACAATAGTAGGGGTATAGCAACGATTGGTGAAAAATTCTGCCATACCTATATCTGCCTCAACTTCACACTTGCGATCGCAAGTAAGCTACACCAACGGTAGACTCTCAAACCTCCGTTCTATCATTTTTTTGTGCCTAGATTATATTTAGGACTGGGGGTGGATCTAGCGAAGCAACCTGATAATCAGGAGTAAAGTCAAACTGTCTTCTGTTCAGGTTTAGTTTGTCCAAGCTGACGGTTGCTACTTAGGATATTTTATATTTTTGAATTGGCGAAATTTTGTATTTTCGCCGAGCTAACATTTTATCCCACATTCCGCACTTCAACTTGAAGTACAAAAAGATTATGTCAAGAGAAAAGCAAAAAAATCAGGATGATTCAGAGTCTAGTACTGAAAGGCTACTAATTAGGCACTGAGCCAATCCAACCCCCTCACAAACCCAAAGGTATCAATTTGTGAAACTATACAGTTTTGACATATTTATTACACAACATTGACATAAGTGTAAATAAAATCTTTAAAAAAAAAGAACTCTTAATTAATGAACTAATCTATTGGAATTCGGAATAAGTCAAAAACCTAACTGACTTAATTACACACAATTGAGTCGGTAAAAACAATAAACAGAATTTTACTTCTAGTATTTCTCAATTATGAACCTTAACTCTAACCTCAAAGATATACCCCCAAATTCTCCCCGCCGTCAAATTCTCAAAACTGCTCTTACCTTTGTGACTGGCTTAAGCACGACATCATTAGTCAGGGTTAGCGCGTCTCAAACGCTATTGACAAGCGGACTTACCTGATCAGCAATCAGGTTGGAAACAAAGTGGCACAATCCGAGCTAGGGTAAGATTTAATCCATCTAGGTGCAAGGTTCGAGTAAT
>NZ_NOLK01000194.1:0-13798 GCF_002245985.1 Nostoc sp. 'Peltigera membranacea cyanobiont' 232 | reverse complement strand
CTCAATGGCGATCGCAGTATTACATCAAGGACAATTGCCTATCCCATCCCTGAACCTTCACTGTTCAATAGCTTTAAAATCTGTAGTGCCTATTCCGCATAGCTTAGAGCTTTTCTTAGTGCCATTCCGCCATGTACAAAGTTCTATTGGGTGGCACGTCGCCTCTAAGCTGATATTCCAACATGGCAAAAGACACGGCATCAATGGGCGATTTCAAAAGCACCACTTTCTCTACAGGATCTGTTGGCTGTCCGCCTAAGCGAAAGTGAAACCAGCCCTCACGTCGCTTAGTCCCTTTTTCATACCCAAGAAAAGTGTTGTTCTCGCCCCGTGTCCCCCGCAGAAATGCTCCTAATGCCTGGGGTTCTTCGCTAAGATTCCGCATGACGAACACAGCGTTTTGCTGGTCATCAGCGTAAACTAACCCCCTTTTATGCAGAAGTTCCACAAAGTTTGATGGTATCCCCCGTTTCTGGGTGAGGTAGTTGGAGACTCCCTGCCACTTGCTTTTTTCCTCAACGGGTAGCGTGAATTTGTCGCGTGGTTCTAACTGGATAATCTCAGCAGTCACTTTCTGAGCTTTTGCGATCGCTGCTCGTTCTGCCCCTGCTTCACCAAAGCGCTCATGTAACCAGACGACCGCCTGCCGTACATTGCAGTTGTTAACGTGCATTACCAAATCAATCGCACCCCCTGATCCCTTTTGTTGATCGGGGGCAAAGTCGTAAAATTTGGGCCCATCTATATTAATGATGTGACCGTGACCTCGCCACCGCTCACGCTCGTAATCTAGCCCCAACTCCCAGGCGACATCCAATAATTCCAAGTCGCGCAGTTGTTGGGTCTTTAACTCAAGCGTTCGTACAATTTCTTCTAGCCGTTGTCGTTCCTTCTCGCTGGCTCTTGCCCGTTGCTCTGCCCGCTCCAATCGCTCAAGCATGAAAGCCCGGTCAGCCAGTTGGTGGTTAATCGCTTGAAAGTGTTCATCAGACTGAATCCTGGCTACATAACTACTAGCTGATTCAAAAGGTGTCGGTGCTAATTGGTTATTTGTAATGACTGCGGTGAGTGGTTCACTGTTAACGGCTTGGTAATATTCTTTGACTTTGGTGTGGGTTGCCTTACTGCCCTTGACCCCTCGTTCAATGCCCAAAGGAGCGAGTGCGGCAGCATAACTATCTTGCAGCTTGGATAACTTAATCCTTCCCTGCCCACCTCTACCGCCAAACATCGCGTCATGACTGACTCTCCCGGTTTTTTCATTCACTGGCACGATGTAGGCGTGAATGTGTGGGGTACTTTCATCTAGATGAAGCTCTGCCCTGACGCACTTTGATCCATAGTTTTGAGCCAGCCAGTCACGAGATGCACTCGCCCACTGCTGCATTCTCTCATCAGACCACTGCCCCGACAGAGATGGATCACCAGGGCGGAAATATTCAGGTGATGCCGAGAGAAACATCTCGGTGCATAACACCGCATCATGCCGAGGGCGATGCTTGAGCGTAGAGATTTTTTCTTTGACTATTTCTTCCAGGGCGCGTGAGTCTTCTCCCCCAATCAACCGGACATTCTCTTTACTTGGATCTGCATTGGGTGTTTCTCTGTTTCTGGTAACATGGTCATCACTTCCCGCAACGTTGCCGAATGTTTTTAGTTTCTCAATTCTGAGAATTGTTAGTGGCGACATCAAAGATTTATGCTACAAGTGCAGTACTTTGTAGTACGAAAAACCCCCTCCAAGCGAACGGCGGTTTCATGTCATGAGCGCAGCGAAAGATGGCGCAGCCACCCGCAGGGTATGAAACCATAGTGAGTATGGTATCACTTATACAAAACCCTGAAATCCACTTTTGGGGGAGAAATCGCCCTTACTGCCTGGTGCGAAAATACGCCCAAAAGCACCTTTAGGGTGCATAACGACAGTCGTTTGACAGTCATCGGGGTTTTGGACAATGACTGTCAAACGACTGTCATTTGGTACAGTAGAGGGATACTAGGGGTAGTTTACGGCGCATTTTGACAGTCGTGAAAATTTGGTATCAATCAACACGATGGCTTACTCATAATCTCCTTTAATTCGGTAGGAATATAGGACATGGAGCAACCTAATTTAGAAGTGCTTTCGATTAAGCGCAGTCACGACAGTAGCGATGGCCAGTTACTACAATTTTTACGAGAGCGTGAGCGTCGAATGTCGGGCAGAGGTTTGACTAAAATTGTTTTGAGTACTTTGAGAATGTGTTGGGGGCCTTTTGTCATAAAGCGCATTGGTGCTGACAGTGACACTCTTAAGACTGCTGTGATTTACTCTATCTCACAGTTGGAATTACAGATTCACTTGCTTAAGCAGTTACTTGAGTAGACACTTGCTTTGATGGTGAGAGCGATTTGCAGTCTATCTCGAATGCTGGGTTGGCAAGTTGAAGTTAGGGAGAGGGATTTTTGAAGTATAAGTGCAACACAGCCGTAATATAGAAAAACCGCCCGAAATTGGGCGAAAAAGTAGCTCCAAGCTAGTGGCAACAAGGATTATAGGCTTTTTGATGAGAAATAGCAGATGCTTTTGGCTTAGTGCAGACTAAGCCTGGGCTTAGTCTGCAACAACTTTTTAGAATGACTTACTGAAATTACTCAAACCCTAGAATTAGTCTAGGCTTAGTCTACGACTATCCTGGACTAAGCCTAGACTAAGCCAAAAGAAATTGTGATTGGATATACAATTTGGTGATTTCAAGACCTGATTTTCTTTCACTGGTTATCGAGTCGCGCTTCAATAGCGAAGAACTAGAGAAGAATCGTCGCATTTTCCCCTGGGGTAAACTCATCGCTGGCTTTTGTCGTGATTGTGTAGTTTTTCAGTAGTATTTTTTGATGGCTGTTGCTTCGGCTTCTGCTTTTCAATTTTGACTCTCAAAAACTTTCCGCCAAATATGGCGTACTGTGCGTCAAAAAAAGATGGATTACAGAGCTTAAAAGCTTTTAAGCGATTTTCAGGGTAATTTACCAATTATTGGGAGCAAATGGGAGACTTATTATAAGTCTTGGGAACTGTTCTTCTTTATTGGGAATTTTTGAGCTAATGAGAATTTTGTGAGTGGATGATGTAAAAGGGGTAAAAAGGTAAGAAAAAAATTGGAGATTTGGGAGATGTTGTCGAGATATTGGGAGATGTTGAATGTAGTTGGTGAGAATTGGGAATTTGGAGGTTTTGTGGGGATATTCTCTCAAATGCACGAATTTTGTCAAATCAAGAAACTAGTGCCAAAACTGTAATATTTATTGATAAATGTGTCAATAATCACGGTTTGGGCGGTTCATTTTGAGACTAATTATCAATTAGATAGACAAAAAAAGGGTCAAAAACAGGGGTAATTTTTTTTTGTGGATTTTGTTTTTTAATGTTGAGTCTTGGTTCTCGTTCAAGCCGAATGCTCAACGTTTACTTTCAAAGTGATCTAACTACGATAGCCGAGCGATCGCGCATCTTGTGGTCAACCTAATCCAAGATAAAATCAGGAGCGGGAAAAATGAAATTGATGATGAGCCAGGGGTAAGCTATGGAAGTCAAAAGCGAAGTGACAATAAAATTTAGTGGCGAACTACCAACAGCCACACCTCTTCAGAATAAGAAAGTTGCAATCGAGTTCACTGACCAGAACGGTATAGTCTTCACTGCTCAAGTTAATGCAAAAAGCTGGCGGAAGGCTGAAACTAGCGCTTCAGAATTTGCAGACTGGGCTGGGGCTGTATCGGGAAAGCTTGGACAGCGCACAGAAAACGGGTTTGAGGTAGTTGATGCTGGGGTTCAAATCTTTGAAAAGAAGGCGAAAGAGCCTAAACCAGATGTAGCGGCGGCTGAAGCTGGCGCAAGTTAATAGATGTGTCGAAAGCATTCATGTTCAATGAAAGGAAGAGCGTGGATGCTCCCGGCATTTGTTCATCTTTGGGTATAAGCTCCCATTAAAGATACTTAAGGCTTTTGGAGTAGATTGAAAGAAGAATATCTTAGTGGGAGCCGCAGTTTACAATCATAAAAGCAATTCAAAAAATTACAGATTTTAACTTTGTCCGCATGACAATTACGAACGATACACAGCAGTTATTAGTTAATAATCACCAGTTAAGACCGACAGAGCCACTAGAATATCGTGCAATTGGTCGGCTCTGGGGAAAGTATGTACCTAGTGAGTCGCTTATTTATCAAGGGCAACTAATAACTGCTGACGGTGTAATGCTTGAGACAAACCTTGCTAAGAGAGCATCGAAATTAGTTCAACAATCTCAACTTGATTTATCACTTGATTACCTCTGGACTGTTTACCCCAGAACACCATTCAAAGATTCTCCGACCCAACTTCGGGTGACTTTGATAAATGTTCGCAACGAAAAAAAATATACCGACTCAGTAAAAAGCGAATTGCAGTTAGTAGCTGATAACTTTTCTGTACAAGGATTAGTTGTATATCAAGACTTAGCACAAGGGATAGTAGAAGTTAAAATTCACCAAAAGCCTCAGAGAGACTTTGAGCCACGCAAAGATTTCCAACTAAGACTAATCGGATTTTTACCATCAAATTCGATTAAGAAATTCTGGAATTTTAATGTGCGACGTGTCGGGACTAACTTAGTAATTCAATCAGGGGAGTGCATTAAATTTCCCGGTCGTGAGCAATCTTCAACTTCAGATATCTCAACCAGCACAACTGAAGATACTACTGAGGGCTAATCAAACAGAAAAAGTGCAGTCATTTCCTGCTCAATTGCTGATTTAATCAACGTTTCAGAGTGCATTGCTGCCAATAAATTATTATGCCTAAACGTAAATCTCCTAAGACGAATAATTCACTATCAAAAGAAGAAGCCACGCCAACCAAGCCAGCTATTTTACGTGTCGTCAAGCAAAAATCTACTGCTACAGACGAGAATAATTCTGCACAAACTGACTCAGCATCAACTAGTGTACCAACAGAAAATCAACCAGTTGAGGCTGAGTTAGAAGTAAATAATAACCAGAGTCAAAGCATTGAAGTTTCAGAATTAAACAGTAGTCCTGTCCTGACTGATGATGCTATATCTCAAACAATAAAAGTAGATAATGAACAGTCAGATGTACCCCAAATCTTAGAGACAGCACTAGTTAATTCATCATCATCAACTGTTTTTATTGAAAATATCTCTGGTGAACATGAGCAATCAGAGATAGAAACAGAGCAACCGCAATTAAGGAATAAACCAGCCTATAAAAAATTATCAACAGCAACTAATAGTTCAGGACAGACCTTTACTGTTAAAGAAAAGATTGAAGTAAGTACGGGTAACTTTGGTATACAAAAGGTTTTTATTATCTCCTTATATTCACCACCAGATGGAAGTATTTGGGCTTATTACCATCCTGTAGATAAAAACCAAAGACAGCTTTGGAAGCGGGGGTGCTGTCGGATTGAGGATTTGAAAAAGCTGCCAATGGGAGTAAATAGCGTTCTGATTGAGCAGTTGTAATGAAGTAATCTTGAAGATTTAGTGATCACTCAAGACATCAAGACTTGCTGATTGTAAGATGGGCATATATACAGAAAGCCTTATGCTGAACTACAATTAATCTCTTATGCCCTTTTGAGAAAATGAAGGACATCTAAGACCCCACTAAATGGGGTTATTTTTTACTTATACTAATTAGTATAAGTAAACCAATTATTATTGAGAGATGTTAATTGAAGATATTGACCTGTCTACCCTGCCATCAGTTTACTTATTAGAAAAAGAGCAGTTACCTAATTTGGCAGCTATTTACTTTGTATGTGATAGCAAAGGTCAGGTTCTTTACATTGGAAGAACGGTAAACTTAGTTGAACGCTGGAAAGACCATCACAGATTTCAGCAATTAAAAAGGTTTAATCGAAAAAATCTTATTAGTATTAGCTGGATGGATTGTAGTAAGCAGATAAATCTTCTTTCCAAGCTAGAAAACAAGTTAATAAAGATATATAATCCTTCCTTGAATTGGACAAGGGTGGTATCGCCAATTAGAAAGATAACTTCATTTGAAAATAATCCTATTTCTCTAAAGGTTGTTGATAAATATCAGCAAAGTTATGGGAACACTAAAAATGTCATTGAAGTAGAATCCTGGGAAGAATTAGAGCCAATGCCTGAAGGTGAAATTAGAGAAATAACTCGCCAGTTCTTATATGTGGATGGTGTAGAGGTAGAGGTATGTACTAACACAAATGGAAAGCATTTTGTCAGGCATAATGTTTACTGGTGGATGATTTATGGAAGAAAAAATCCTAACATAGTTTCTGAGAAAATAATACAAGATTTAGAGAGTGCAATAGATAGATTACCTACTATCAGATGGTCTGGCTATAGATTTAGAATTGAAACCATTGTATTTAGTGAGGACGATGTAGAAGTTGAGAGCATACTGTTTCCATTAGTTATGTTTGAAGATTTGATTAGGTGGTTAAAGTTAAACTATACTGGCAAAAGTCGTGAAGAACTTGAAAAAGGTGAATATAAACCTAAGCCAGATGACCCTGCAAGTATAAAACTATGTGCATGGTTACAGCGCAATTCATTAAGCTCTTTACTACAAACCTGATTTCATTAGAGGAAACAGTTAATCCCACCAAGCATATAACTGTTGAGAATTAATCTCTAATTCATCGCAACCCCACACAAATTTTACAAATTCACCTGCAAAGTCTAAGTTTTTCACCCCTTTAACTGTAATTGCATCAATCACCAAATTTGGGTTATCTGTATGATTGAGGACTACACCATCAAAAATCGCTGTCACTTCTAATCTTTTACAACGTTGCCCAAATTCAATAAATGAACCAACTGATGGAGTAGCATTAAAACTAGCATTTAGTGTAGTGTAGCCTGATTGAATAACTTGCTCCAATGATTCTAAAGATAGTCCCTGAAATTTGATTGCGTTGGGAGTATATTCTGTAATTGAGTTACCTAAAATTTCTTCAATACGTTGAACCATATATTTATATCCTAAATAAATTTTCAGTATAAGCATATTCCTTAGTCTAGTAAATGCAGATGGTAACGAACTAGAGGAATACAACGTAAGTTTACCAAGTTAGCTAAGACCAGAGATGTTTACAAAGATTTCAATGGTAAACCTATTATTTTTAAGGATTAATTATGGGTAAATATTTCATTAATCTAAGTGATTTACTTAATCAATCATAATTAATTTTAAAGCAAATCAAACAGCATCCCGACTACAAAAAGGTAAAATATTCACCAGATTTTACAGTTGCAGACGCGATTGCAGCTTTAGAAGAACTACGAACAGAGATACAATAATGAAACCAGGGTACATTTATTTAATTCATAGTGTAGGCACATATAGATACAAAATAGGGCTAACTGTAGCACCACGGACACCAGAGGAAAGATTAAAAGAACTGAATAGCCGTCAAAGTCCCTACCCATTGAAACTCATTCATTATGTCTTTGTTGCTGACGTTTACAAAGTAGAGAAAGAAATTCATCAAGCTTGTAAGTCATTTAATGTTTATAGGGAGTGGTTTGAATTTACAAAGAACGCATATTTGCAACAAGTTATTCAGTTAATGGAGCGTAGTAATGTAGCGCAAAGACCAAATAATAATTCTCAGGGTTACGGTCAATATCAGAATAAAATAAATCTTTCTTTGCCTATAATTCCTAGAGATATTGAACGTGCAAGTCAAGAGAGAGGGGAAATCCCAAAATATTTAATATCCAGACGATATGAACCCCACAATCGGTTGAGACAAGGCATAGTCGGGGAGAAAAACAAGAAGAAGAAAATTAAGAAAAGGAAACCTACTGTTTTAGGTAAAGTTTTCAATAATAATTTTTTATTTTTAGTAGCAATAGTCATTTGTATTATTTTATTTTTATATGTTGTGAGTATATTGATTTAAAAGGGTGCGATGGCGTAACCGCCCTTTCCGGTGGCGATCGCAGCAATTAACATGGTTTTCACTGAAGCTAAAAGGCATCTCAGCTTTATGCTTGCTATTGCTGCTGTTTCCTCTCTTGAAAATTTTGATCTATGTCAAACTTAATCGACGCTCAACCATTGCCATGTAAAACTATCTGTAATGACTGTGCCTTTCATGTTTTAGAGGGCGTTGTGCAATGTATTCACCCCGATGAAGCAGGTGTTAATTGTGCTACTGTAAATTTCTGCAATTCATTCCAACCGATGCAGGAAGTTGATAGTCCTTGTGTGACATACAGCAACGATCAGGAATAACGGCTTCTGGTTAGATGTCGCCTTAAGTGCGATCGCCACCGGAAAGGGCGGTTACGCCATCGCACACTCCTCTTTCAAAGTTTGTCCCTGCTTTTCTGCCTTGACATCAATATCTCTATCAAAGTCGCACGATCAGAGTTAAACGACTCTAAAAGTTGTACTAAAGCTTCTTCTACAATCACTTCTTTATAAGGAGCATTGGCTTTTCCTAGCTCTAACTGGAGTGTAAGGTGCAGTTTGTCTAGCTGATGCAGTACCTCTTCACTGATTTGAAATGTAGATTTACGCAATAAAACTTTTTCTAGGTTGACTTGTTGACTTGTTAGCAAGTTAGCTTTCTGGCTTGTTGAATTGCTGTTTAGTTGAATGATTGGCGTGTTATTTTGCTGACTTGTTGAAGCTTCAAATGTATGTTCACTTTTGGATTGCTGACTGGTTAACTTGTCAGCTTCCTTACTGGTTGACACTTCATCTTGCTGACTTGCTGACTTGTCAGATTTTCGACTGGTTAGTAATTTATCTGGTTGACTGGTTGACTTGTCAGCTTCCTTGCTGGTTGACACTTCATCTTGCTGACTTGTTGGCTTGTCAGCTTCTTGACTTGTTAAGAGTTTATCTGGTTGATTGGTTAACTTATCAGCTTCTTGACTGGTTGACACTTCATCTTGCTGACTTGTTGACTTGCTAATTTGCTCAAACCCAGCTAAAACTTTATCGGTCGAGGACAACGGATCATTATCATCATTTAATCTGGCGCGTCGTTTTGTCATCTGTCTTTTCACCTTAATTAGATTGCAGCAATTAAATTAGCGATTAACTGGTAAGGCTGCACTAATTTGGGGTCTTTAGCATAGATGTGAATGGGTTCACCTGCCAGATTTGACTCAGAGAACTTGATTGACTTCGGAACGGCTTCAAATATCTGAATGTTTTGTAGTCTTTTATTTAAGGAGGCTAAGACATCTTGAGTCATGACCGTATTTTCAGCCATTGTTGGCAATACTCCCAGTATTTGTAATTGGGGATTAAGACGTTTTTGAACACTTGCAACTGTTTCCAACAGTGCAGCCAGCCCTTTTAAAGCGAAAAATTGACACTGCACTGGGATAAGAACTGCATCCGCAGCTGCCAAGGCATTAACCGTTAACAGTCCCAAAGAAGGTGGACAGTCAATTAAGATGTGATGGAATTGCTTGAGTACGGGAGCTAGTCGCTCTTTAAGGATGTAAAAGTTACCTACTTTCATGAGTATCTCCGTTTCTCCCTTAGCTAAGTTGATGTCAGCAGGCAGTAAGCTGAGTCCAAATTTAGTAGAAACTACTCCATCGATGACTTCTGCTTTTTCTGTAATTACGTCGTAGCAGCTAATCTGGTCATCAGCCACTTCTATTCCCAGCCCTGTGGTGAGATTACCTTGAGGGTCAAGGTCAACAGCGAGGACAGTATCCTTAAGAGCCAGTAGCCCCCCTAAAGATATAGTGGAGGTAGTTTTAGCTACCCCTCCTTTTTGATTTGCTAGTGCAATAATCATTGAATTTTAAGCCAAACATTTTGCCTATGAGCTTACTGGCAAGTCATTAATATAGCAAGTTAGGTTTACAACCAGGCAACTTGCTAAAAAGTTGGGTTGTCAACCAGCTAACTTGTTGGCAAGTTAGAAAGTTATACTCCTGCCCTGTATGCTAGATGTAGAAGAGTACATTATTGTTCAAGGCTTGGTAATAATTAAAATATGGTTATCAATTTCTCCTCCGTAACGTTACCTCAGTCTGAAAACTTGAAGTTACATATCCTACTGGAACGTAACAATGAAGGAAATGTAATAGCTTCTGTCCTAGAATTTCCCAACACTCAGGTTGAAGCACCTACTACTGAACAAGCTGTGCAAGAATTGAAAAAACTTTTGTCAACTCGTCTTGAGAAGATAGAAATTATTCCATTAGAAATTCAATTATCTCAAAACGAAGCAGAAAATCCCTGGATGAAATTTGCGGGTGTGTTTAAAGACGATGCAGATTTTGCTGAAATTGCTAATAATCTCAGAGCAGAACGTAACGCAGTAGATGAAGATTAAAAGGCTGAGGATTAGATTCAGATTGAGAAATGCAGGATGAGTTTTTATATACTCGACACAGACCATGTTTCGCTTTTACTTCAAGGAAACCAAGCTGTTATATCTAAAGTTGCTCAAGTTTATCCCAATCTGGCTATCACCATTGTCACAGTTCAAGAAATTTTTAACGGGTGGGTAGTCAAAATTAATGACCGGACTGAATCTGCCAACTTAGTAAACCTTTACACTAAACTGTGGACTACTCAAGAGTATTTCAAAGGAGTGAGAATACTCAACTTTGATGCTGCTGCCTACACTTGCTATCAAGGTTTACTTAGAGAAAACCAGCAACTCAATAAAAAAAGGCTACAGAAAGATTTGCGAATAGCTGCGATCGCTCTTTCAACAAATGCGGTGATGGTTACTCGTAACCAAAAGGATTTTGCTCAAATTCCCGATTTGGTGCTGGAGGATTGGACACATTGACTACATCCTCTGCTATCAATTTTGATATCAGAGCAGGAAATTACAGACACAGCATGACTAATTAACACCTGCCCACTACCGCAAGTAGTATTTTGCTCCCACTGTGGTGTAAACATTCATGCACCCCCCTGTGACTGTATGATGAACGTTATTGGAAAACTGTATTATCAATAACGAATTAGTGAGCATTTATGCCTAACGAGCCAATATTTGGGGAATTGGTCAAGGTAGAGTTAGAGGCGTGTTTAGATGCACCGATCGCTCGGTATTTTGACGCGCAGCTTGACACTGACCCAGATGTGTTGGCGCAGTTGTTGGCAGATAAACGCAATCCCAATACTCGGCGTGCTTATGAAAAAGATTTGAGGGATTTCTTTATCAAGATGACTTTATTACCGCCAAGTGGTGATAGTGTGCTGGAGTTTCTGCACTTGCAGCGAGAGCAGGCGGTGATGGTGGTGTTGAAATACAAGGCGATGTTGATTAAATCTGGGTTGCGGGAGGCGACAATCAATCGGCGGTTAGCGGCGATTAAGTCATTGGCCAAAATGGGGCGCAAGCTGGGGGTGTGCAATTATTCCCTGGAAGATGTGTCAGGGGAGAAGGTTAAGGCTTATCGGGATACACGGGGTGTTGATAGCAAAGCGATCTCTCTTGTGATTCAGCAATTTGATAGAGAAACATTGATTGGTAAACGCAACTATGCAATTTTTTTGGTGCTGTGGGGTTTAGCTTTGCGTCGCCAGGAGATATGCCATCTTAATGTAGGGGACTTTGATTTTTATGGGCGCAAGTTGAGGGTTTTGGGGAAGGGTAAGGGAACGAATGAAGAATATTTGGATATGTCCAAGGACGTGGCGGCTGCTCTTGCAGATTGGTTAATTGCTAGGGGTGATTTGAATGCCAATTTACCGATATTTACAGCATTGGATTTTCATAATTTGGGGCATAGATTGACTACGGATGCCATCTATAAAATAGTGGCTACTGCTTTTAAGAAGGCGGGGGTTAAGAAACCCATGTCACCGCACAGGGTAAGACACTCGGCGATTACGGCGGCGCTTGATGCCACCGATGGGAATATTAGAAAGGTGCAGAAATTGAGCCGTCATGCTGACCCGCGAACGCTGATGATTTATGACGATAACCGGAATAAAGATTTGTGGGAGATGTCGGAATTGTTGACGGGAATGTTGAAGGTATCGGATAAATGAAAATTAATAAATTGAAGTGTTACGAAGCTGCGATGAGTACTAAATTTTATTACTGTTACTGCTCGCGTATTGCCCGAAGATACAAAACTACTTCCCATAAACCGGTTAGTTGTTCTATTGGCAATTCGTCAACAAACCTGGACATTATAATATATAAATCAGTGTTAGCAAGGCGTGGCCATACACCTAAAGTTTTTTTCAAAAGTTTACCTATAGTCAGGCTAGTTTTATTGGGATTTTCTGGTTTAATAGCAAGTCGAAAAACAATCTCTAAAAATTGATTGACGCTCTGTTTATCCAATTTCGTTTCCTTTTCTTGAAGAGCAAGTAAATGAGCAAGACAGACCACTTTGTCTTCTAAATGGGATTCTAATTGCTCATCTCCCATATAAACTATCTGGGATGAAGCAACTTCAAAAGCTAAAAATACTAAATCTATATCGGTTGCAAACAATGAAGAAACATCTAAACTTTCTATAATATGTTGCAATTTTTCTCTTAAATCATCATAAATTGGTAAATTATTGACTACTGTAATTAGCCAAGCCCAGGAAGATTTAGAAAGCTGATTTTCTTCTAAAGTTGCAATTGCATTTTCTGTTATTGTTTTTAAGTGACTAGATGCCAAATACTGGCTGAGTTCTATTCCCAGTAATCGACTTTGTTGACGGTCAATTCGGAAGAAGGAGCCTAAACAGTCGTTTGCCAGAATTGGATCTTGAAGTAGCCTAAAATCTGGTACATACTGTTCTTCCTTGACACGCACTGCAAAAGTAGCTACTTTGTCAATCATACCAAGGCATTCAAGTAATTCAACTGGTTTATCGACTGTAATTGCTGCAAGACCATTAACAACAAACTCCTCCCTTGTTAGTCTATTTGGATGCAATATATCATTCCAAAACTCTAGGTCATGGTTAAATGTATCAGCGTTAAGTTGCCTAGACCAACAATATTTTTCTAAGTCTTGAGCATAAGCCTTTAAAGATTCCACCTCTATGTCGGGGACAAGTATATTGTGTAATTTGCTAGTATGCCCCCATAGCATAGCCAGTTTCGTAGGCACAGTCCATTTTTCTGTTTCATTCCAATGACTAAATTCATTGTTGACTAGATGAAGTATGGTCTGAAATATAGAGAAGTGAAGCTCACCTTCCTCACTACATAACTCATCTAGTATTCTTGTAGCTAAATCAGTAATTCTGGAACCGTCACCACTAAAATGAAGAGCCAAGTCAATTAAATGAAGTTTTGATATGGGAGATGTCCAGTTTTCTGTTAAACTTTCGAGCAGACTTTGCCTTTGTTCTGCGGATATATTACCTAATGATTCTATTAAAATCTGTGGGAGTTTAACTGGTAAGCAGCATAATCGGTTTAATGTTTCCTCTAAGCCATCAGAATTTAAGAGAGATTCAGCTGCGCTACTTATTTGAATTAAAAAGTTACTGTTATCTGTGATTAATTTATCTAATCTAAAGTACCGTAGAAGTCCATCACTTGATGAAGGAATTACATCATCTGCACTGAACGAGTTATTATTTTCGATTTGATTTTCTAGAACTGTATAAAATCTAGCAACTGAATCATCTCTGAAAGCTTTTACTATTCTAAATCGCTCTCTAGCATTTTCTAATAATATTATTTCACAGGGTTAGCGCGTCTCAAAACCTATTGACAAGAGGACTTACCTGATCAGCGATAAGGTGGAAAACAAAGTGACACCATCTGAGGTAGGGTAAGATTTAATTCATCGAACTGCCATATCAAAGTAAT
>NZ_NOLK01000193.1:0-13812 GCF_002245985.1 Nostoc sp. 'Peltigera membranacea cyanobiont' 232 | reverse complement strand
CCCCTTGTCCCTCTGCCTCTTTCCCCACTCCCCACTAAACGATGAAGGACGCAACGGCGAGTATTGCGACCTACGCAGGTGCAGAAAATCTGTGTTTTCGTTTGTCTAAAAGAGCCAGCTTGAGCATGGGCTGTATATAAGTTGTTGAAAAATAAGGAACCAGAGCCAAAATGATTGAGACTAATGTCTCTCGCCACCACCAAACATTCTTCCAGGTAGTTCAAAGTTATTACCAGCTAACGAAGCCTCGGATTATTCCGTTGCTTTTGATTACCACGGCTGGGAGTATGTGGATTGCTGCTAAGGGAGAAGTTGATCCATTGCTGTTGCTAGTAACTCTCACTGGTGGCACTTTGGCTGCTGCAAGCGCCCAGACAATTAACTGTATCTACGATCGCGATATTGATTATGACATGGAGCGGACGCGCCATCGTCCGATGCCATCTGGTAAGGTTCAGCCGCGCGATGCTCTAATTTTTGCGATCGCACTCGCAACGCTTTCCTTTACACTCCTAGCAGTATTTGCCAATCTGTTAGCCGCCCTGCTAGCTTTCTCTGGCATCGTCTTTTATATTTTGGTCTATACCCACTGGCTGAAACGCCACACCACGCAGAATATCGTTGTTGGTGGAGCCTCTGGGGCAATTCCGGCGTTAGTGGGTTGGGCTGCCGTCACGGGTACTTTAAGCTGGTCAGCATGGTTAATTTTTGGCATCGTCTTCTTGTGGACACCACCCCATTTCTGGGCGTTAGCTCTGATGATTCGGGATGATTACGCAAAGGTTGGGATACCAATGCTACCTGTAATTGAAGGTGATACAGCAACAGTGCGGCAGATTTGGTACTATACGCTGTTAACCGTAGTTGCAACCGTGCTATTGTTTTATCCTTTGGGCGCGAGTGGAATTCTTTATGCTGCGATCGCTGTAAGTCTGGGAGGATTATTTATCCACAAATCTTGGCGCTTATTGCAAAATCCAGAGGATCGCGCTGTAGCCAAAGAGTTGTTTCTCTATTCCATCTCCTACATGATGCTGTTGTGTCTGGGGATGGTAGTTGATAGTCTTCCCCTTACCCATAATTTAATTAGTGCGGTGAGTAATCATCTGCATTTTATTGGATAGGGGATGGAAAATTTAGCGATCGCGTTTGGTAAAGGGGCGCGATCGCATTTTAAAAGATTCAAGATTCAAAATTTTTTATTAATTATTTAGAACTTGATGCATTTGTAAACAAATATACAAATTAAGCTCTAAGAAAATTTATCAAACAACTAACTGTCTCTACTCTATTGCTTTTAATCGATAATCTTTATAATCTTTGATGTTTTATCAGAAGTTCAGGATTTCCTAAATTTATCGGAGAAATACTGACGGTATATGTTACACAGAGGTATCACCTCATTGCCCTGAAACTTCACTAATCCCATGCTGAGTAATTTAAAGCATTGTATCGAATCCAACCGAACTGGGCTAGTATTGGCAACTACCTTTTTAATAGCAGCAGCTAATTCTGGACGCTGTTCTAAATTCCACAAATGCCGACGTAAATGGTCGCTATAAGGGCCAGCGTCTGTGGGAGCTGTTTGCAAAAGCACATTGAGCGTAGTATCCTGTTTGGCAATGTGATAAAGTGCTACTCGTACAAGATAGGGATGTCCTCCCACCATTGCCATTAGTTGTTCAACTTGGGTAAAACTCCAATTGAGTCCATCCCTTCGTGCCAAATCAAGAATCTGTTGGGCGTTAAACTCTGGTAACTCAATTGATAAGCCTACATTAAAGGGTGATTGATTAATATTCATTGAAATATAAACTTCTGTGGAATGCACTACTACCAACCGCAGTTTTTTCCAAATATCCCGGTTTTTAGCATCTTCATGCCAAGCGCGTAACAGCCCAAAAAAGTCTGCTGCAATTTCGGGATGTTGAAATATACGATCAACTTCATCCAATCCCAATGCTAGGGGTTGGTTGATTTCTGGCAGAAGATACTCTTCAAAATAAGCGGTGCAGTTATCCTTACTGCTAAAAATCACATCCCAGTAATCTGCTAATTTGTTGGGTAGCCTCAACCTGCGTCCTACACTGGCACAAAACCACTGAAGGAACTTATCCAAATCTGCAAAAACCTTTTCATCTGCCAATTGAAAGCTTAAAGGCACGGTTAGATAATCTTGTTGTGACGCTTGATGAAGAATCCGCGCCATGAGTGAGGTTTTACCCATTTGTCGGGGCGCTTTGAGCCGAATTAAGGCACCTGGTTGGAGAATCTTTTCGTAACAGGTTGCTTCAATAGGCGGACGCTCGATATAAAACGCCGAAGCCAAATCCACCTGTCCTTCTGGCAGTTCTAGAACAACTGCTTGTCTGATTAGCAGTCTAGGAACAGGTAAGTTAACTCCCGCAACTTCTATTTTTTGTTGCTGTCTAATAACTTGACTTAACTCATCCACTGCTTTTGTAGGATTGCCACGAGCCAAGCTAGCCATTCCGCGAACATAAGTCATTAGGGGCGCAAATTCTGCTAGTGGCTCTGCAAAAGTCTCCACCAGCGATGCCATACGAACCCACTCTGCTTTCTCCTCCAATTTCAACTTGGAAAGAGTTAATGCTAATTCACGCGCTGCCTCGCTAGGTCGCGTGTAAGCTAACGCTATCCACCTCTGAGCCTGAGCAAAATCACGAATATCCGGGTCGTAGCTCTCAAGTTGCTGCCGCACATAGGTAAGCAAAAAATCCGACAATTCATTAATTCGCTTTTCGCCAAAACGGCGATTCTCTTTCAATTCTTTCAACAGCGAATTTCGCACTGCTGTATCCATCTCGTAGAGTTCATGTCCCACTTCATCACAAAGACTAGAAAGCAGCAGATCCGCAACAGCCAGCCAGGGTATTTTCAACTCTTGCTTGTAAATATCTCGTTGAAAATTCGCCCATAGTCGGTAAAGTAAATCTGGAGTGAGGGCTAACGGAAAAGCAGCATGATAAGCCAAATAGAGGTGTGCTTCCCCGAAGCGTTGACCAAAGGACTCAATTCGACCACTAGCGACTTCTGGCTTCATGCTCTCTACCCTTAAAATACTCCCAGTTAGATTTAGTACAGCCCGTGTCTTAATTGTGCATTGATTCCCCGACCCCGCAAGACATCGATCGCACCATCAAAACCCTGTCGGCTAACTTCAAACATCGGCACTAAATGCGCAATTTCTCCTGCGGTTGTGCCAAACCAGCGCTCTGTTGCCATTGGATTCAGCCATGCAATATAACGCGATCGCTGTTTCAACTTTGTTTTACTTCTGTGACTTCAAACCTTTGCTCATCAAGCTCTAACAGCAGATCGTTAGGAAAGTCAATGTCAGCTTTATCTATTTCATCAATCAGAACCACAGTTGGCTGCTCGTTGCGAAAGGCACGTCCTAACGGCCCCCACTCTACGTAGGCATCAGCATTTTTTGCCTGGACTGCGGCTTCTTCATCTATTTTAGAAGCAGCAAGTTGAGCATCCCGCAATCTGCCAACGGCATCATAGGTGTAAAGACCATCCCGCGCTCGACTGGTAGATTTGATGTACCAAGCTTCATAAGGTAAACCCAACTCATAAGCCACAGCACGAGCCAATTTTGTCTTGCCGCATCCTGGTTCTCCCTTCAATAGTAAGGGGCGTTCGAGGGCGATCGCTAAATTCACAGCCTCTACTAATTTCTCACTCGGCAGGTAGGGGTACAAGATTTGCCCCGTCTCCGGGTCTTGCTCTCCTAGCTGGGGTTGAACCTTACCTATGTATTTCAGCCGCTTTCCGTCTAAAGTTCTAACCACCGAGTTTCTTCCTCCTGCCACTTACAGCCACACAAACCAAAAATTTCAGCAAACACACGCTCTGGAATGCCTTCACTCTTCTCTAGAATCACCTGAACGGTATAGTTAATTTTTTTAGTCATCTGGATTGGTAGAATATCAATTGCATTTTCCATCCAGTTAACCAAGACTTCCTCAGATAAAGGGTCAATCATCGGTAGCCTAATGGGAATATGGGGTTTCCATACCAGATCGAGCCGATCTGCAAATCCAAGATTCCAAGTGTTGACACAACCATCTTGGTCAAGCAAAAACATCAGTAGAAAAAATTCGTTGCTTGAGCAAATTGTCTGTGGGGTTGAGTTTACCAGGGGCAACCAAAAATCATTAATTAATTCGTGCAGATAGGTTTCATCGATGCAATCGAGATCGTGAAACACTAGGATGATATGTTGGGTTTTTAATTGAGCTACTACATTCCTGGCAATCTCCTCATGGGATGAAAAATCTTGTACTCCAATCCGACGACCCAATTCTCTCCATAGGGCAGCAATATCAGTCCTAAGTGTCCGGCGTGAGAGATAAAATGTGATTGGGGGAGTCACCGTACTTTCAGGAATTTTCTGTAACAAACGCTTCAGTAACCAGATTTGACCATATTCTGGGGAGCCATGAACTAAGAAAGCTCCTATACGTTTTTCTGTAATAAATTCTCGGAATAACTGTACCTGTGCTATGTAGTTGAGGCGAAACAGTTCACTGTGTATTGGCTCACTCTTGCAAGACCTCTCAATAATCTGAATCTGCTTCAGGAGGCGATCGCGCTCTCCTTCAACCCGTTTAATCTCCTTGTCTAGCTGAAAAGCTACTGAAGCCCCCGCTTCAATGGCGTGTTGATTCCGCAACAACCCGATCTTCTCGCTAAACGCATCGTAGTGTTGTTGAAGTTCTTCCCGTTTTTGCTGTAAATGCCGAACTGAAGACATCTGTGAGTTTTAATACCCAATTATTGAGATATTACTATTTTTATTACAGACTGTTTTCTAGCTGCTCAATCCGTTGAGTAAGTTGTGTTCTTTCAGCTTCAACATTTTGAATCTGCTTTTCTAACTGAAACTTGACGACAGTGCCAGATTCTATCACTAAATCCAATCGTAGGCGGCTCAATTTCTGACTTAATAAATCATACTGTTGCTGGAGGCTTTCGATTTCCTGTAAAGTTCGCTGCCTTTGCCCCAGATTTAAACTAGTTGACTGTGCATTTGGTACTCCAGTTGATTTGTTCGAGTCTATCTGCTGTACCTCTGAGACTGGAGACACTGAGTTTTGTTTGGTATACAGAACTGGAGTCAAATGTTCTGCAATGCCTTGCAATCTAATTTCGACACAACCGAACTTGTAAGCCTGATCTATTGTCCGCCTTGCTGCCAATGCTTTGTAAAAACCAACAGCAAAAGCGATCGCGGCCTGATCTCCAATTGCTTTATTCATCCCAATCACAAAAGGAATATGTTCTGCGATCGCTTTTGCTTGAGCTTCGGAATAGCAAGCATTCAACACCACACAATTTATTTGATCGGCTACTAGTTCAAATAACGCCGCTAGAGCATCGGGTTGTACAGGTTGGTATTTTCCGAGTAAATCTTCAAAACAAAGCTCACCTGTACTGGTTCTATGTCCAGAAAAATGCAAAATCTGCGGCTCAACATCGAATATTGCTTGGCTGATATCTCCCGGACGTACAGATTCACGGGAGTCTAGAATAAATCTATCTCGCTCTTTTGCTAGTTGTAGTCTCTCACGAATATCACGCAACTCTTGCCCCAAGCGTAATCGTGCAGCATCACTGGGATCTGCTGCCAGAAACAGAATTTTGATTTGACCATTACTACTCATTTAGATGAGCAACCCAGAGTATGATTTTTGACTAAGTTCATTTTTACATAAGTCAAGACCATAATTGTTGCACTTTTGCGGCTGTTCCTAATTAAAAACAGAAAAATCTGGCCTTTAAATTGAGAAATACTTAGAAAACAACCAAATAATTAATCTAGTTTCCAGGAGATAAACAATTTGTCATCAGGGTTAAAAGGATTTGAACAACTGGAATTAGAACAGTAAAGCATATTTGGGAATAAGCAGATGGTGTCTATTAAGTTTTCCCATTTTCTGCTGACTGGGTTTCACGAGTCTTGAGATTTTTGAGCAGATTTACTTCTAGTGGCGGCTACAGTCTCAACTTACTTTTGCTAGGTTAGTCATATAGAGTTTATCGCTCCCCAGCAAGCGCGTGGAGGCAAAAGGATTAATATGGCTCATTTAAATCAGCGTCGCTCTCAAAATGTCAACGGCGATTTTTATGTAGATACTACCTGTATTGATTGTGATACCTGTCGCTGGATGGCTCCTGAAGTATTTTATGATGTTGACGATCAATCGGCTGTTTATCATCAACCATCGAATGAGGCGGAAAGATTAGCAGCGCTGGAAGCACTTTTAGCTTGTCCTACCAGTTCCATTGGCACAGTTGAAAAACCAAAAGATATCAAAGTTGCTCAACAACAGTTTCCAATATTAATAGCAGAAAATGTTTACCACTGCGGCTATCATTCTGAAAAATCTTACGGTGCTGCTAGCTATTTAATTCAACTTCCAGAAGGTAACATTTTGGTGGATTCTCCCCGGTTTACGCCACCTTTAGTCAAGCGTTTAGAAGAACTGGGGCCAATTCGTTATATGTACCTAACTCATAAGGATGATGTGGCAGATCATCAAAAGTTTGCCGAGCATTTCCAGTGCGATCGCATCCTTCATACTGATGATATTACTGCGGATACTCGCAATGTTGAAATACAGCTAACTGGTTCTGAACCATTTACCTTGACTCCAGATTTATTAATTATCCCAGTTCCCGGTCACACCAAAGGGCAAACTGTTCTACTTTATCAAAATAAATTTCTGTTCACAGGCGATCATCTGGCTTGGTCAGAAAGCTTGCAACAACTAGCTGCCTTCCACGGTTTCTGCTGGTATTCTTGGTCAGAACAGACTAAATCGATGCGTAACTTGGCTAATTACTCTTTTGAGTGGGTACTACCAGGTCATGGGCGAAGGTTTCATGCCGATCGGGAAACCATGCGCCAGCAGATGCACAAGTGTATTGAGTTAATGGAATCTTTGGATTGACCGAATAATTCATAATTATTTGGTCATCTGAAAAAGCCCACGAAGAACCAAACCCCCTAACCTAGGCTGTTGACTTTGGTAAGATTTGACGGTTTTTGGTTCATGCTATTTTTGTGGGAGCGCAAAATCTCTTTTTTGTCATTGCGAGCAAAGCGAAGCAATCCCAGAGACTTTGCGATTGCTTCGCTTTGCTCGCAATGACTACACATATTTTGCATGATTTTTAACCTAGATATTATTTGTTGACACAATCAATCAACTTCTCGCAATGACTACACATATTTTGCATGATTTTTAACTCCTAAAAAGGCGCAGAGTCAACAGCCTACCCCTAACCCCCTTCCCGACGCGGGAAGGGGGAAAATTCAAAGTCTCTCTCCTTTTAGGTTACGGTGTACACACAAGTATTACCAGTATAGGTTTCAACTCTTCTAGTAGTTTCGTAGGGTGCGTTATGGACACGCCGAAATAACAAATGGGTATGCCGAAATAACAAATGGGTATGCCGAAATAACAAATGGGTACGCCGAAATAACAAATGGGTACGCCGAAATAACAAATGAGTATGCCGAAATAACAAATGGGTACGCCGAAATAACAAATGAGTTCGCCGAAATAACAAATGAGTTCGCCGAAATAACAAATGAGTTCGCCGAAATAACAAATGAGTTCGCCGAAATAACAAATGGGTACGCCGAAATAACAAATGAGTTCGCCGAAATAACAAATTTAGGGAAGGGGTTGGGAGTTAAATCTGTACTGCACTCAACTGAGAACCGCTATATATTGATTGCATACAAACCAGAAGCGCTATAACCTGAGTTTTAGCACCCTTTTACCCAGACACGGATTATGAAAAAGCTGATCAACAAGCCAGAAGACTTTGTGCGGGAAAGTCTAGAAGGTATGGCGGCGGCTCATTCCGATTTAATTAAACTGAACTACGATCCCGCTTTTGTCTATCGAGCCGATGCACCTATAAAGGGTAAAGTAGCAATTATTTCTGGTGGTGGCAGTGGACATGAACCAATGCACGCTGGCTTCGTAGGCAAAGGAATGCTTGATGCAGCTTGTCCTGGTGAGGTTTTCACTTCACCTACTCCTGACCAAATGCTAGAAGCAGCCAAACGAGTAGATGGAGGCTGTGGTATCCTTTATATCGTCAAAAATTACAGTGGCGATGTGATGAACTTTGAAATGGCAACGGAGTTAGCCCGTGGTGAGGGTATCCGATCGCTAAATATTTTAATTGATGACGACGTGGCAGTTAAGGATAGTCTCTATACCCAAGGACGGCGGGGTGTGGGAACAACAATCCTGGCGGAAAAAATTTGTGGGGCTGCGGCTGAGGCTGGGTATGATTTGCCACAAATAGCAAATTTATGTCGCCGAGTAAATCTGAATGGGCGGAGTATGGGAATTGCTCTAACATCTTGTACAGTGCCCGCTAATGGAACGCCAACATTTGAATTGAGCGATCGCGAAATCGAATTAGGTATCGGTATCCACGGTGAACCTGGAATAGAACGTACAGTAATCAAATCAGTAGACGAGATTACCGAAATTTTAACGCGATCGCTCCTTGAAGATGCAGCATACAGCCGCACACTGCGCGAGTGGGATGAAGACAAAGGAGAATGGGTAGATGTAGAACTAACAAATCTCCCATTTGCCAAAGGCGATCGCTTATTAGCTTTTGTCAATAGTATGGGTGGAACCCCGATTTCTGAACTGTATATTGTTTACCGCAAACTCGCCCAAATCTGCGAACAGCAAGGATTACAAATTGTGCGAAACTTGATAGGCCCTTACATCACATCTCTAGAAATGCAAGGTTGCTCCATTACCCTGTTGAAATTAGATGATGAAACGATCCGTTTATGGGATGCACCAGTAAAAACAGCAAGTTGGTGCTGGGGAATTTAACTAATTACGAATTATTATGGTAACTCAAGCGCAGATATTGCAATGGTTAGAGGCTTATGCAACCGAGATAGAGGAGAATAAAGCCTATTTGACAGAATTAGATGCTGCGATCGGAGATGCTGACCACGGTATCAATATGGATCGCGGCTTCAAAAAGGTAAGTGCCCAGTTACCAACTCTTACAGACAAGGACATCAGCAACATTCTCAAAACTGTCAGTATGACCTTGATTTCTTCCATTGGCGGTGCCAGTGGCCCTCTTTATGGCACTTGGTTTTTACGAGCCAGTACAGCAGTAGCAGATAAGCAAGAATTAACAGCACAAGATGTGTTAGAGCTACTCCAGGCAGGCTTAGACGGCGTGCTGCAACGTGGCAAAGCTCAACTAGGAGATAAAACAATGGTGGATGTACTGTCTCCATCTGTAGACGCTTTTAGGCAGGCTGTAGGAGAGGGAACGCTGGAAGCGATGCAACAGGCTGTAGTAGCAGCCCAAAAGGGGTTGCGAGAAACTATACCAATGCAAGCGAGGAAGGGACGGGCTAGCTATCTGGGGGAACGAAGTATCGGACATCCCGATCCAGGAGGGACTTCTGCTTATTTGATGTTGAAAAGTTTACTAGGGGTATTGGATAGTTATAGGTAATACTATTTTTTCCAACTTATCTGGTTATTTGATTCACGACAGATGTACTCTGAATACGCCACTTAGCCCGTTCTCGAATCAAATCATACCTAACTCGCAAATTATCATTAGAAGAGTTTTTAAACTGACCATTTTCATATAACTGCGTCACTTCCTTTACCGTAGCTTCCACTGCTGCCCGATCTGCAAATAAATCAATTTTCTCGACAGATTCCACTTTTAAACTATGGCTGTACTTGCGGTAGCGGTTGTCTGACCTATCCTGTTGAGCAATCAGCCGCCATTGAGACAAAGCTGAACCTGTTAAAATCTGGTCTAAATTATTAATCTCATGATTTGGCCCTAAAGCTGCGGCTTTGGTAGATAACCAAGTCCCAATAACTTCCTCTGCCGTCGGCTTTGTTAAAGGGCCTTCTTGTGATTCTGGTTTGCTATTTGCATCAGGAATAGATACTGCTGGTTGATTTATCTCTATAAACAACTGTGGATAATTTGGAGAGAGTGGAGGAAAAAACAGATTTTTTAACCATCCAAAAGTTGTTGTGGCTAACACCCAAAAAACTAATATACTTACCAAAGAAATAAACACTCTCCATACGAGCCGTGTTTTTCCTTCTATGGTGTTCGCAAAAGTTCGCCGCCGTCGGGGACGACGAGCATGAGGACGATTATCTGGTACACGCTCTCGGCTCGCAGATGGAGTCGGTTTTCTCCTTCTGCGCTTTTGATTATGACTGGGCGCGGCACTTTTAGCTGAACCGTTCAAATGCTGATTAGTGCCTCTACTCACCCGTTCAGCAGCAGGAACCTCTGATTTTACACTTTCAGATGAATTCCACAGAGGCGGTGAGAAGTTTGGATATTCAGGTATTTCTTTTATTGGTGTTTCTGGTAAATCTGAGTTAGGTGTTCTGCTGTGATTAGATTGCCCTGAATTCCTAGTTGAATTGTTTTGGAAATGAGGATTATTTGTCTTAGACCGAGGAAAAGACTGGGGGTTAATTACAGCCCATTCATTAGTTGTTTCTGCATCATTTGGCAGTGCTTCTAAATAAGCTTGCACTTGTTGGTTAGCAAAGTAATCTTTTAGGAAAGCTTGCTGGTTTGCTAAATCTCGGAAATGGGGAAATACTTCGTTTTGCAACCACTGTTCGGCATATAGACACAGCCCAGGTAATAAATCTGGAGAGTCTTGAGATTTTTCCCGAATAAAAGCTAAAGCCTCGTACTCCTGACTAAGTTCTAAAACCCGAGTTGCTTCTTCAGTTTGTCCCAAAAGTAACGCACATAACGACTGTTCTAAATGGACATCTTGGCGCTTACCCAGACGCAGAAGCATTTGCCTTGCTTGACGAATTAAAGCAGGTTGCCGTTGAGCAAATCCCCGTGCTATCAATGCATAAACAGCTAAGTAAGTGGCAACAGCAGAAGAACGTTTGCTTTGGGCTTCAAATAACTTGTGCTGTTCTGCGACTGTTAAGTGGTTGCGTAACTGCTGGATAAATCGCAGAAAGTCATCTATGTTTAAGCCAGAGTCATCATTGTTTGTGCCATCAATGCCACCACGATCTTCTAGGAGATTTTGCAATAATTCCAAGCCTTGACTGCGTTCGGCAGTCTTTTCTTGAGGTAATGCCAACAACTCCAAAATTCGATATGGTCGCAATTTGTAAAGATCCGCCTGAATTTCCGCCTGGACACTAGAGAACAACCCTTCGCGTACTAGCAGTTCTTGCCCAGTTTCTAGGGATATGGCAGCATTTTCGTAGTGACCTTGCTGCCACTGTTCGCGACCTAATTCTAAACAAGCAAGGGCAACAGTGAGAATAACATCGGGATGTTCTGCATTTTCATAAATTTCTTCGTCTGCTAAATTACTGCTCTTTCTTGCAGTTGTAGCACCATTTTTATTTACCAGGTACGGACGACCTAGTTTTAGGACAAGTTCATATTCCCCCAACTCTTGCAAAATTAATAAAGCACCAACTAATTCGTCTTGGGTAATTTCGATACCCAGACTTTGAGTGTCAATACCCCTTTTAGTGCTTTCTGGACGATTTTCCAGCGCTACTGCGGCAGCAGCAAGGTTATCAGGGTCATAGGCGTGGGCAAGATAAAGCTGATCGTAGGTACTGCGTTGTTTTGGATCTGATAAAACCACGTAAGCTTCTTCTATGAGTTGTTTACGAGAAGAAATTGCTGCCTGAGAATACTCACGTCGTGGCAATTGTACAATGCGATCGCTGTATGCCTGTCGCAATTGTTCTTCACTTGCCGCCAACGGTAGTCCTAAAATTCGGTAGTAATCTAGCGGAATTCGCACAGCCTACTTCCCCTGCACCGCGATCAACATAATGTCACCTAGAGCTTTCCAGGCCTGTAAAACCGTGCCATAATAATGCCGTATAGAATTTACTCTACAAGTGTATATCGCAACAACTTGTTTTGTACCTTCCCGAAATTTTGAGTCACATTTTAGTACTAATTTTTTGCTTTCGCCTAGAAAGCCTCAATTGTTTGTCTTAATTCTTAGTATTTTTGTTTAACACAGACTATTATCAGCCTTCGATACCACAAACCACAACTACCCCTTTTAATCACGGCATAAATGTTGTGGTTCCTAGAATCTATTGATGATTGATTTTTTCGGTACTTTCCCAGTATGCAGTAACAAAAATACTACTATTGGGAATTGACCCTGATAACAAGAGAACAAGATGATATCATAATTAACCTTTAATTACAATTACCTATTTGGGTATATAGATTTTTGCGTCCTTTTTTTTAAATTGTTAGTGGATATGCAGAAAGCAGTCGATCTTGATTGCTAGTCTATGAAGGGGAAAAGTGAGAGAGAACAACTTAAAGCAACATATATTGTCGTTAAAGTCAAATCCTCACGGGGCATGGGCTGAAAAGTTAAAAATCAAAAATTAAAAATTCAGCTATTCCCTAAGACCCTTTTTTGGTGCATAAATAAAGTTTGATTGTTGAGTCTTACAAACGCTAGCCTGTTAAAAGCTGAGGTGTTATCAGACCAACTTATTTAAGACCGTAACTTTAAGTTGTACAACAGGGATACTCAAAAATAATGGTTCAAGAGCGTACTTTACCCACATTTAATCCTGCTAATACGCGCATTACTAAAGAAGAAGGATTATGGTTGTATGAGGACATGGTATTAGGGCGCTTGTTTGAAGACAAGTGCGCTGAAATGTACTACAGGGGCAAAATGTTTGGTTTTGTCCATTTGTACAACGGTCAAGAAGCTGTTTGTACTGGTGTTGTACAGTCAATGCGACCAGGTGAAGATTACGTTTGTAGTACTTACCGCGACCACGTTCATGCTTTGAGTGCGGGAGTACCAGCAAGAGAGGTAATGGCAGAATTATTTGGCAAAGCCACAGGTTGCAGCAAAGGGCGCGGTGGTTCCATGCACATGTTTTCTGCCGAACATCGCTTGCTGGGTGGCTATGCTTTTGTGGCTGAGGGAATTCCTGTAGCAGCTGGGGCGGCTTTTCAAAGCAAATATCGCCGCGAAGTGCTGGGAGATAAAAATGCTGACCAAGTGACGGCTTGCTTTTTTGGTGACGGTGCAGCCAACAATGGTCAGTTTTTCGAGACGCTAAATATGGCAGCCCTATGGAAACTGCCAATTCTGTTTGTAGTCGAAAATAATAAGTGGGCTATTGGGATGTCTCACGAACGAGCTACTTCCCAGCCAGAGATTTATAAAAAAGCCAGTGTGTTTAACATGGTGGGCGTGGAAGTAGATGGCATGGATGTATTAGCAGTCCGAGCCGTGGCCCAAGAAGCTGTAGCTCGTGCCCGCGCAGGTGAAGGCCCAACATTAATTGAGGCGCTTACCTACCGCTTCCGGGGTCACTCCTTGGCAGATCCAGATGAAATGCGAAGCAAGGCAGAGAAAGAATTTTGGTTCGCCCGTGACCCAATTAAGAAGTTAGCAGCTTATTTGGTAGAGCAAAATCTGGCAGATGAGGGAGAAATCAAAGCCATTGACCGGAAAATTCAGGATGTAATCGACGAAGCGGTTAAATTCGCTGAAAGCAGCCCTGAACCAGACCCCAGTGAGTTATATCGTTTCGTGTTTGCAGAAGACGAGTAAATTCTGGGGACTGGGGATTGGGGATTAGGGATTAGGGATTAGGGATTAGGGATTAGGGATTAGGGATTAGGGATTAGGGATTAGGGATTAGGGATTAGGGATTAGGGATTAAAATAACTCTTTCCCAGGCC
>NZ_NOLK01000192.1:0-13918 GCF_002245985.1 Nostoc sp. 'Peltigera membranacea cyanobiont' 232 | reverse complement strand
CGCTCACTGAGCGTAGCCTCTCGTAGAGAAGTGCTGCTCCCTTGCTTCTTCCCCAATCCCCAATCCCCAATAATTTAAAGATTGCCGAAGCCTTTTTTCTTTTTCTCTTTGGGTTTTTTCTTTTTTGTTCCTGCATCACCACCATAGCCACGCCATCCGGGGGCTGCGGGACGATTGCCAGCACCAGCAAAGGCGTTGCCCATGCCACCACCGCCGAACATTCCCGGCATTCCAGGGAAGCCACCTTGACCCATTTGCTGCATGAGCGATCGCATTTTTTGGAAATCACCCACCAGTTTGGTCACATCTGACTCTCGATAACCGGAGCCAGTAGCAATCCGCCGCCGCCGACTGGGAGAACTGGCTAATAAATCGGGGTCGTGGCGTTCTTGGCGAGTCATGGAGTTAATCATGGCCTCACAGCGCTTTAGCTGGGTTTCTCCCTGCTTAAGTTGATCGTCTGATAGCTTGTTCATCCCTGGGATCATCTTGATGAAGCCTCCCAGAGATCCCATATTCTTCAGCATCCGCAACTGCTTGAGAAAGTCAGTAAAGTCAAACTTCGCTGACAGGATTTTCTCCTGCATTTTCTCAGCATCAGCTAAATCAAACTCTTCCTGGGCTTTTTCTACCAGGGTCAGTACATCGCCCATGCCCAAAATTCGGGATGCCATGCGATCGGGGTAAAAGGGTTGCAGCGCCTCGACTTTCTCACCCACCCCCACAAATTTAATCGGCGCTCCCGAAATTTTTCGCACTGACAGCGCTGCACCACCACGGCTATCACCATCCATTTTGGTGAGAATTGCCCCAGTAATGCCGATTTGATCGTGGAAGGTGCGAGTCAGATTTGCAGCCTCTTGACCAGTCATTGCGTCCACCACCAAGAGAGTTTCATGGGGTTGGACAGTTGCCTTGATGCGGGCTAATTCCGCCATCATATCTTCGTCAATTTGCAGCCGACCAGCAGTATCAATAATTACTGTGTTTACCCCTTCTGCTCTAGCGCGTTCTACACCCTGTCGAGCAATTTCTACGGGATCTGCGTCGCTTCCTAGTTCAAATACTGGTACATCAATTTGCTTACCCAACGTCAGCAACTGGTCGATCGCTGCTGGGCGATATACGTCTGTCGCCACCAACAAACAGCTACGATCTAATTTTCTCAAATGTAAGGCTAACTTAGCGGTAGCTGTGGTTTTACCAGTACCTTGCAACCCAGCCATCAAGATAATAGTCGGCTTTTCCTGGGCTTCTGCGATCGGGACATTTTCTTCTCCCATCACCTCCACCAGCTCATCGTGAACAATTTTGATGAACTGTTGGTCAGGTCGCACGCCAGTAACCACCTCGGCTCCCTGGGCTTTGGCTTCGACTTCGCTAATAAAATCTTTGACTACCTGGAGGTTAACATCTGCCTCCAACAAGGCGCGGCGCACTTCGCGCAATGCATCTTGAATGTTGGATTGAGAAATTTTGTCCTGTCCCCGCAGTTTTTTCCAGGCGGCTTCTAAACGGTCAGATAGAGCATCAAACATAATGTAATTACAGGTAGTTCGCCAATGGGGAATCTTGAACCGCCGATGAATGCGATTCCGAATTTCCGCTAAAGTTTTAACGTGCTATCTACCAGCTTAGTATTTTTCACCGCGACTGTAGCAACCAGATACGGATTGGGGATTGGGGAAGAAGCAAGGGAGCAGCACTTCTCTACGAGAGGCTACGCTCAGTGAGCGAGGAGAAGTTGCGGTAAGTTTTTCCCCTATGCCTCTTTATCAATAGACTTCTTGCATAACGGGGGAAAAGCGGCAGGGGTAAAGGTATGGAATTTTCCCTTCCCCTCTTCATGACGATCGCGCGTTTTAGTGTGTAGCGCTTATCCGATGCGATAGATTTAGACTGAGCGAATCGCACCACTTTATCTCGACAAGACCCCAACTCTACATAGAACTTTTTCTGGAGAAATATCAATGAGCATTTCAATGTATCAAGCTTCAGTACCAGTGTTTATTCACACACTAAATAGCCTTGCAAGTATTCTTGAAAAAGGTGCTACATACGCAGAAACAAAAAAAATAGATCAGCATGTGTTGCTCAATAGTCGTCTATTCCCAGATATGTTTCCATTGTCAAGACAAGTACAAATTGCCTCTGACATAGCAAAGAGAGGTGCCGCACAATTAGCAGGGGCAGAAGCACCCAAGTTTGAGGACAATGAAACTACATTGTCCGAACTTATTGACCGCGTTAAGAAAACTATCTCTTATTTAGACACATTGAAACCCGAACAAATAGATGGTTCGGAAGATAAAACAATTACCATTACGCAGGGTGACAAGAGCCTATCTTTTGAAGGAATGCCATTTCTCCTATATTTCGTTTTGCCAAACGTTTATTTCCATGTCACAACAACTTATGACATTCTCAGACACTGCGGTGTAGAGCTTGGCAAGAAAGACTTCCTAGGCAAGCCTTAACGCTCCGCAATATAAGAGCGAATTGATTTCCATTCTCCGTATCGGGTGAGCGTATAGCGGCTAAATCGCTGCGTCGCCCGATAATTCCTATTATTGTTATCTAACACAGTGGGAATTGAGGACTCTGTGAGCAAATATTGGCTAATGCTGCGATCGCTAGTTCGTAATATTATCAGTTAGGTAACGACTTTAGCCATAGCGCTACAAAAATACGTTTACAATTTTAACTAGATATTATTTATCTCTGTTTGAATTAGTTAACTCATGTTATTGTTTAAAATAAATTTCTAGTACATTCATGAGTTGCTTGGAATCGTAGCCACAGAATGAGAGGTAAGAATAAAATTATCCAACATTTAAAAATAATAATTTGCATATAATTATTATATTCTTTCTGGTTCATCCCTTGAACTTTGTCAAAATCTAAAAAATGACCTAAACCTAAAGCTAGTGGAATTAAAAAAACACTAATAAGAAGGGTTTCAAAAATAAATTGACCCATATATCCATATATGTTTATAAAAAAATAAATACTTGACAATTTATATACGCTTAGGACATGAACCAAATTGATCTAAAAGCTCAGATATAAGCTGATGATCTGAACAACGCCAAATGACGCTAACATCACTAGATAGATTAAAGTCTGGCTCACCATAACCTGATAATGCCATAGCATCAGGAACTATAGTCTCTTTATAAATACAAGTTAGAACTTTATTGTCAGGTAGCGAAATGGGATTACGTCCACTATCATGTTGCAATGTTCCGGCAACCCATCCATTGGCGGTTAAATGCCATTCTCTCGATTCTTTACTTGACATATTTTATTTTTGTGTTTTAACTTGTTAATTTTATTACATTTTGGATACAAACAATACTAGTAAAAATACTTATTTAAATTAAAACTAATTGGGAGGGGTGGAGATAATGCTCCCCCTCGACTTAACTCAACACCAACGAGAAGTATGGTAAATTGAACAACGTTGTAGAAAGGTAAACAACGTTAAATACAGATTCCATATACGTTGTAGACGTTGTAAACGACATAAATCTCATCTGCTGGATGCAGCTTTTTTCGAGCGACGTACATCGATCTTCTTGATGTTAATGATGAGTCTGTGATTAGGAAAATTGCAAATGATGTTGGGTTAAATGGCGATCGCATTCTTGAGTTAATTCACGGGGAAGCAGCCAAAGAAGCAGCAGTGGCAGCTTTGGCTAAATATGAGCAATTTGGCTGTCCTGGAGTCCCGACTTGGGTAGTCGAAGGCGAGAGATTTTGGGGAAAGGATCGTGTTGATTGGGTTGTCGAAAAGGTAAAAAAATTATCTTAACTCTTTCGCAAGAGTCGCCCTTTTATGATTGAGTTGCTACTGGTTTTGAACGCTGTTGTTGATAAAAGTACACAACTTTTTTCACATAATCAGCAGTGAAACCTTTGTCACAACCTGTATAGCTACCAGTCATCCACCAACAAGCTGCGCCGCGCACAGATGCAATTTCATTATTGTTGTTGGCACGGAATTGATTGGTTAACTCCCGGCGCGTAATGCAAGAGACGACTTGACGGGCGATCGCAGGGCTGTTTTCAAATTGTGTCGGTGTTAGTTCTCGTTTGAGACAAGTTCTTGTCCAGCCTTTGAGGGTTTCTGGCTTAACTTGCCATTCGCTGTAATATCCATCGTTGGGATTTTTTGTCTGCGGTGCAGCTTGTCGCAACGCTTCTACCATCGCCGCAACTTGGGCATTAGAAACCGGCTGCTGTGCTTGAGCTAATAAGGGGAATAGTCCGAAGGTGACAATAACTCCGTTGAGTAGTAATCCTATGGGGGTTTTTATCATGAATTTACAATTTTTCTAGATATCATGAGGTATCATATTATATTTTTACAGTAGCAATTAACAAGTATGAGAGTAGTTTTATTTTTACTATGCGAATAGCCAAACGTGATGATTGGAAAACGGAACCGATGCCTTCTGCGTCCACAAAGATCGCACTAGAAAAACTTTACTCACAGGAAGAATTCGACCGAATTACTGCTGGAGTAATTCCAGAGCAAATGGAAGATAAGTGGTTCATTTTCTATGAGGCTCCTTGGATATACTTCCATCGTAGTTGGACTGGTTTTTGCATTTTCAAAGTGCGTTTTGAGGTAGTTGGAGATAGTGTAAAAATTGCTGAAGTACAGGTAAATCGAGATCCAGCAGAATACTCTAACACCGACGATAAGCGCAATGCCTCTATGTTACTGATCTTGCTGAATTCACTATCTGGGCGTGATCTGCGAAATGAAATGCTGCGCTACATCAAAGGTCAATAGCACGCAGCATCACAAGGAATACCTGAGTTTATATTCTTAGCCATTGACTAAATTTTCTATAGTATCAGCATCATTTGGTAATGCAGCTGTTAAAACTTCACTACCTTTTGTTGTAACTAAAACATCATCTTCGATGCGGATTCCGCGCACATCGGCAAAGTCAGGTAAACGCTGCCAATTCACTACATTCTGATATGTGGAGCGAACGTTCGCATCATTTAAAATTGCTGGCACTTGATAAAAACCAGGCTCAATTGTAACTAGCATTCCTGGACGCAGGGGACGATTTAAACGGAGGTAGCCTAAGCCAAAGCGATCGCTCCTTTGCCGCCCCTCTTCATACCCAGCTATATCCCCCAAGTCTTCCATATCATGGACATCTAAACCCAGTAGATGACCGATACCATGAGGAAAAAATAGCGCGTGGGCATCCATCTCTACTAAATCTTGGGGATTTCCTTGTAAAATGCCCAACTCTACTAAACCTTCAGCTATAACCGTCGCAGCTAGTAGATGAATATCCTCATACTCTACACCAGGCTGTATTTTGGCAATGCAAGCATCATGAGCCGCCAGCACTACATTATAAATATCTCTCTGGGTAGATGAAAACTTCCCGGAAATTGGCCACGTGCGAGTTACATCACCTGCCCAACCCATCTCAGTTTCAGCGCCAACATCGGCAAGCAATAAGTCACCTGGTTGTAGAGGGTGGTGATAGTGTTCGTTATGCAAAACTTCGCCGTGAACAGTGACAATACTGTTGTAAGAAGTTGTCATGTTATGGGCAATAATTACCCCTTCCATCGCTGCGCGAACTTCTGCTTCTAGTTTGGCATGAGGTGTTGCTGCCATCCCAGCCTTGTGTGCTTCTACGGTGACAGCAGCAGCTTTTCGTAACTCGGTTAATGCAGCTTCATCGTGGGTGAGGCGGATAGAAGCGATCGCCTTAGCTAACTCCAAGTCAATTCCTTGGGGAGGACTTTGGGGTAAAACCCATCTATTTAATAGTTGCGATTGTTGCGTCCATGTTGCTGCATCTTGTACGGCAAGTGTAACGGCATCTTCTAGCCAAGACTCTAATTCTGCCATTGGCCTTGCCACATCTGCCCCAATCTTCTGGGCTATTTCATTGCGCGTTGGCATTTCTCCATGCCAAAGGGCGCTACTGGGTGATGGATCGTCCATGAATAGTTCTAGCTTGCCGGCTTCTAGACGAATTGCTGCATTTGATAGAGGTAGTCCGGCAAAATAGAGAAAATGACTGCTAGCGCGAAACGGAAAGGGATTTGCCAGAAAGTTACGGGGACTGTTGCTACCTGACCACAAAATTACGGGAAAATCAATGAGATTGGCTAGTTGTTGCCGTCGCAGGCGTAAAGTATCGACGAGGGAAGTAGAAGTTTGTTGGATAAACATAAATAGAAACTCAAGGGTATAGTTTTGTTTTTATTTAGTCGTTATCGTCTTTATCGTCATCTTTTTTATCATTTTTGCGATCGCCATGTTTGTCATCATTATCTTTGTCTTTCTGCTTTACCTGGTTAGGCTGTTGGGTAGGTTGTAGCCCTGGTTTTGGTTGCTCAGTTGGAGTAGATGGTTGCGGTATTTCAACAACACAACTAACTAATCCTCCAGAAATTAGCGCTAAGTTTACAGTAGCAAAGATGCTTTTGAAGATTTTTCTCCTCATGTTTCCGTTATTGACCTTAGTTTTTGGAGATTGTATTCCTAATTTATAAGGTACTGTATATAGCAGTTCTCAATAAATTTTTAACCCATTCGTGATATGTATATTGCTGTCTAACTTTCAAGGGGACTTTAATGGGACAAACCATTACTCAGGTTGATGCTTTTACTAATAGACCTTTCGCAGGAAATCCTGCTGCTGTCTGTGTTTTGCCTACTCGCCAAAATAAACGCTGGATGCTGAATGTGGCGCAGGAAATGAATTTATCTGAGACAGCTTTTCTAGTTAGACAGGATGATGGCTTCAATCTGCGTTGGTTTACGCCCACAGTAGAAGTACCGCTTTGTGGTCATGCAACCTTAGCTAGTGCCCATGTACTTTGGTCAGAGGGGTATTTGTCATCTGATGAAGTTGCGCGTTTTTATACTAAAAGCGGAGTGCTAATTGCTAAGTTGCAAGGTGAGTGGATTGAGTTAGATTTTCCTGTGAATCACTCACGAGTAATCATTGCACCTCCAGAACTCAAGGTTGCTTTGGGTGTACCATACAGATTTACCTTGCAGAATTCACTAGCTTATTTAGTGGAATTGGAATCTGAAGATTTGGTGCGGCAAATGCAGCCTAATTTTCAACTACTAAAAACTTTACCACTTGGTAAAGTTATAGTTACCAGTTTAACTAATCCTAATTCAGATTATGATTTTGTCTCTCGCTTCTTTGCGCCAGAGGTAGGTATTAATGAAGATCCGGTGACTGGTTCAGCCCATTGTTGCCTTGCTGCGTTCTGGCGCGATCGCTTACACAAAGATGAGTTATTGGCTTATCAAGTATCCCGGCGCGGTGGAGTCGTAAAAATCCGCTATGACGGAGGCGATCGCGTCTTTCTCGGCGGACAAGCGGTAACTGTTATGCGAGGTGAGTTAATTACCGCATATAGCGCTTCCCATTTAGATGAAGTACAAAATTAGATCGCGCTGTGTAGGGGCACGGCAGTGCCGTGCCCTTACCGATGTACCTCACGCTTGTCAAGAAACGCTATAAACCTAGATTACAAATCAACCGCATCCGGTAAAAACTCAGCATCGAGAACTTGGGCAACGGCATAAATTTAGCTGCACATCAGCTTACAATGGCATTGTTAGTCGATACAATCGCATTGTTAAGCGATACAATCGCATTATCAGTCGATACAATCGCATTGTCAGTCGATACAATGGCATTGTTAAGCGATACAATGGCATTGTCAGTCGATACAATGGCATTGTCAAGCGATACAATGGCATTGTCAGTCGATACAATGGCATTGCAGTACATTGCATTTAGATGTGAAGCATTCCCGCAGGCTAGCAGGAAGAAAACATTCAAAGGTTCAGATCCCCGACTTCTTAAAGAAGTCGGGGATCTTGTTGTTCACGAATGATTTAGGATTGCTGTATACGTGAGTTAACAAGCCTATATTCAGTTTTAAAATGTCTGCTAAAAATACAAATAATCGAAATCTGCTCGCATCTAGTGACTGGCCAATCGAGCAATTACCTGGACTGAGCAACGAAGAACAATCACAACTGCAAAATTGTGGGATCAATACCACAGTAGCGCTAGTCAAACAAGGCAAGACTCTAGAGGCACGACTGGCGTTAGCAAATAAATTACAGATTCATCTTCAGTATGTAAATAAATGGATGGCTTTAGCTGACTTGGCGCGTATTCCTAGCGTAGGCATACAATATTGTGGTTTATTGCTCCATGCAGGTGTTGGTTCTGTAACCCAGTTGGCACAAACTCCCACTCACAGACTGCACCAACAAATTATGCGTTTGCAAGTAGCAACAATGCAGCGCCGAGATTTGTGCCCAGCAATTGAGCTAGTACAACAATGGAGTCAGCAAGCGCAAGCAATTAGGTGATTGGGGATTGGTGATTGGGGATTGGTGATTGGGGATTGGGGATTGGGGATTGGGAAAACTACCCAGTACCCAGTACCTAGTACCCAGTCCCTAGTACCCAGTCCCTAATCCTTAGCTAGCACACCATTGAGAAAGATATCAGCGAGTCCTTCAGCCATTTCTTGCATTTGTTGGGGGGAAGCGTCAGGTTCGATGAGGGTGTTGTTAGAAAAACCTGCGATCGCAAACATTCCTAAGAAAACTTTCGCGACTAGCTTTGCGTCCCCTTGGCGATAAATACCTTTATCCATCGCTGTTTGAAAGAATGCTTCGCCGACATCCGTCATTTTGGTAATGACTTCTAATTGAATGCGATCGCGCAAATCGGGGTGAAACTGCACCTCCATAAAACAAACGCGCATCAAATCGGCATTTTTTTGAAAGTTCCACATCCGGCGACGCATCACTTGAGCTACGGCTTTATAGCTGCCCATTTCACTTAATTCTGTCAGCAAATCGGTTAGAATCTCTACCCAGCCACTCGTAGCTACTTCTACTAAAATTGCTTTTTTATTAGAAAAATGACGAAATAACGTGCCTTCAGCTACACCTGCCGCCTGCGCTAAATCACGGGTGGTAGTACCGTCAAATCCCTGAGAGGCAAACAACCGTTGTGCTGCCTGTAAAATCCGGGTGCGCGTCTGAGCCTCTGAGGGGGGGGAAGAATTAAAAACTCGCATAACAGTTATGGTTAAATTTGCGGAACACGATTTGTAGCATTATTGTCTAACGTCAAGTCAAAAAGCTCAACAAGCTTAATACAACATTAATGTCGTTTTGCTAAGTATCCTGTTTCTCAGGTAGTGTAACTTTATCCTAATTTTTGCTTATGAACCAGATCAGTCGGTCAATTTTGGATTTATTACGGCAGTTGTTTGTCACTTTGTTGGCTTTACTAGTCCTCTGGTGGGGATTACTGCCAGAAATTGCTCTGGCTCAAACTCAAACTGCACCTCCTCAAGAAACCAAAACTCAAACTCCACCAGTTCAAAGTTCGATCCAACCTTATCTAGATCGAGTCATTAAACAGTTAACGGAGTTTCGCCTCGATAATGGTCTAAAATTCCTTGTCTTGGAACGACATCAAGCGCCTGTAGTTTCTTTTCTTACTTATGCAAATGTTGGTGGTGTAGATGAGCAAGATGGTAAAACCGGTGTAGCTCACTTTCTGGAACATTTGGCGTTCAAAGGTACAACGCGCATCGGTACACAAGATTACAAAGCAGAAAAACCTCTATTAGATAAATTGCAGCAGTTAGATACTCAAATTAAAACAGCGAAAGCCGATGGCAAAAAAGATGAAGTTGCGCGGTTAGAAGCTGAGTTTAAGCAAGTAGAATCACAAGCAGGTAAGCTTGTCAAGCAAAACGAATTGGGACAAATTGTCGAACAAGCGGGAGGCGTAGGTTTAAATGCCAATACTTCAACCGAAGCTACTCGTTATTTTTACAGCTTTCCTGCCAATAAGCTGGAACTTTGGATGTCGTTGGAGTCAGAACGGTTTCTCGATCCGGTAATTCGTCGTGAGTTTTATAAAGAGAAAGATGTAATTTTAGAAGAACGACGGCTGCGGGTGGAGAATTCACCCATTGGACAAATGGTAGAAAAGTTTATCGATACTGCTTATAAAGTCCATCCTTACAAGCGTCCGGTAATTGGTTATGACCAAGATATCCGCAATTTGACACCAGATGATGTCCAAAATTTCTTTGATACTCACTATGTACCAAGTAATTTAGCGATCGCAATTGTCGGAGATGTTAACCCGACTCAAGTGAAAAAACTAGCGCAAACTTATTTTGGCCGCTATCAAGCAAAAACCAAAGCTGTTGAACAAATCCCGGTGGAACCATCACAAAAACAAACACGGGAAGTTAGTTTACAACTTCGTTCTCAACCCTGGTATTTAGAAGGTTATCATCGTCCGGCAATTACTCATCCAGATAATGCAGTCTATGAAATCATTGGCAGTTTATTAAGTGATGGACGCACATCGCGGTTATATAAGTCTTTGGTAGAAAAGCAGCGTTTGGCACTAAGCGCTCAAGGTTACAGTGGATTTCCTGGAGATAAGTACCCAAACTTGATCTTTTTCTATGCTCTCACGGCTCCTGGTCATACAGTTGATGAAGTGGCGGTGGCTTTGCGCCAAGAGATTGACAAATTAAAAACTGAGCCTGTAGCGGCGGTTGATTTGGAACGGCTGAAAACTCAAGCACGGGCGGGTTTGTTGCGTACCCTCGATTCCAATATGGGGATGGCTCAACAATTGTTGGAATATGAAGTGAAAACTGGCTCTTGGCGGAATTTGTTTAAGCAGTTGGATGATATTTCGGCGGTGACGACGGCTGATATTGCGCGAGTGGCGAAGGAGACTTTTACGCCGGGGAATCGCACGATTGGGAAGTTGTTGTCGAAGGAAGGATAAGAGAAACGAACCGCAAAGGGCGCAAAGGGCGCTAAGGAAGAGAGATATGAAGAGGTACAAGGTGAAGGGTAAAAGGCGGATGGTGTTGAAAATCAAGAATGGGAAGGGGTTAATTTATGCTTTGGTTGCTGTTTTTGCGTGTTTGCTTTTAACTTGTAATTTTTCGTTAGCGGCGACGGCTGAGGCAAAGCACTATACTGAGTTGCAGCTACCAGCGCTACCTGAGATTAAGATACCGAAATATGAGCGGTTTGTTCTCCAAAATGGCTTGGTTGTCTATTTGATGGAGGATCGCGAATTGCCGTTGGTGAATGGGACGGCGTTTGTGCGGACAGGGAATCGCTTGGAACCAATGGAAAAAGTTGGGTTAGCTGGTTTTACAGGCGCGGTGATGCGAACTGGGGGAACTAAGCAACATTCGGCTGATGAACTCAATGAGATGTTGGAACAACGAGCGGCATCTGTAGAAGCTAGTATTGGTGAAGGTTCTGGTAGTGCTAGCTTTGATGCATTGAGTGAAGATTTAGAAACGGTGTTTGGGCTATTTGCCGAAGTGCTGCGATCGCCAGTATTTGCTCAAGAAAAGCTAGACTTGGCGAAAACTCAAGCCAAAGGTGGCATTGCCCGTCGCAATGACAATCCAGATGGCATTGCTAGTCGAGAATTTAAGAAATTGCTCTACGGGAAAGATAGTCCATACTCTCGCACCATAGAATATGCAACGGTAGATCGGGTTGGGCGTGAGGATTTGATCGAGTTTTATCAGCAATATTTCCACCCCAATAATATAATTTTGGGGATTGTGGGAGATTTTGACTCTAAGAAAATGCGATCGCTGATTCAAGCTAAGTTTGGCGATTGGAATCGTAACCCAGGGATTGCGAAACCGAAATTACCATCGGTTTCGCCAGCTAATACAGGTGGAGTCTTTTTTGTCAATCAACCACAACTAACTCAAAGTAGCGTGCTTCTCGGCCATTTAGGCGGACGGTTTGACAGTCCCGATTATGCCGCGCTGGATGTATTGAATGGGGTATTAAATGGATTTGGCGGACGCTTATTTAATGAAGTGCGATCGCGGCAAGGTTTAGCTTACTCTGTATATGGCCAGTGGAGTCCCCGCTACGATTATCCTGGTATGTTTATCGCTGGCGGACAAACGCGATCGGACGCTACTGTGCAGTTTGTCAAAGCCTTACAAGCTGAAATCAAGCGTACCCAAACTCAAAGAGTGACAGCAAAAGAACTAGCTTTTGCGAAAGAATCTACACTCAACTCCTTTGTATTCAACTTTCAAGATCCCAGCCAAACCTTATCAAGGTTGATGCGATACGAATATTACGGCTATCCGGCTGATTTTCTCTTTCGCTATCAAAAAGCCGTCGCCGCCACCACAGCTGCTGATGTGCAACGGGTAGCACGAGAATACCTCAAGCCAGAAAAGCTTGTGACTCTCGTAGTCGGGAATCAAGCCGCCATTCAACCGCCATTGACGCAGCTAGCAGCAAAGGTGACACCAATCGATGTAACGATTCCTGGTTCGCCACCACAGGCGAAGAATTAATCATAAATTGCGATCGCAACAATACGTAGAGACGCGATTTATCGCGTCTGATTTATCGCGTCTCTAGTCAAATCAGATAATTTGCTTCTTTATCGGGAAATGACTGAAGACAAATTGTAGTAACCAGTAGAAACTAAATCAGGAACCAAAACCTCTGGAATCCCCAGAGGTTTTTTCTTTAAACTATAGTGATGTCGCAGCAAAAATTGTCGCAGTGTATTAAGCTGATGTGCAGCTAAATTCTATAGTACGAAAACGTAAAATTATTGTAGTGCGGGCAACATGAGCGCATCGCATATACAAATTAAATACGCAACAGCTTAATCAACTAGAGTAAGCTAAATTTAGGTATAAGCTACCGGGAGTGGAGATGATGTTGTTGGAATTAAAGCGCATCCATGTTCCACCAGGACAAAGAGTGCTATTGCGAGATGTAACCTGGCAGGAATTGGAAACAATTCTAGAAGATTTAGGAGAACACCGTGCTGCACGAATTGCTTATGACACTGGAATACTGGAGATTATGTCCCCACTGCCAGAACATGAAGACGATAAAGAAATTATTAGCGATTTAGTCAAATCGCTTCTGGAAGAATTAGATATTGAGTTTAGATGTCTTGGTTCTACCACTTTCAAAAATCAAGCAATGGCTCAAGGTATAGAACCTGATCAGTGTTTCTATATAAAAAATGAATCCAAGATTCGCGGGAAGAAGCGACTAGATTTAGAAGTAGACCCTCCTCCAGATTTAGCTCTAGAAATTGATATTACTTCTCGCACTCATCCTAATATTTATGAAGCTTTAAAAGTACCTGAGCTTTGGCGTTTTAATAAAGGAAAGCTCCAAATTAATGTTTTGCAAGATGGGCATTATGTAGAGTCTCAGCAAAGCCTAAATTTTCCTAGATTTAACCTAGTTGAGGCGATTCCCCAATATCTCAAGCAAAGTACAATAGCAGGCAGAAATTCAACGCTCAAAGCTTTTCGTCTTTGGATACAAACGCAGATAAAATAATTCGTAATTCGTAATTCGTAATTCGTAATTAATTTTAGGTACTGAGCCGCCTAATTTCAGTCCTATTTTAGTAGGGAACCAGGATGAACAGCGGCCAAAGCCGCTTATCCTGTCTCCCGTACATAGTCTCAGGTTATCAAATCTAGACTACTTAGTAATGATTGAGGTTAATGCCAGCTTCTTTTGCCATTGCGTCTAACCCTTTAATTTCTAGGGTTTTAATTGCTTTAGTAGAAAGCTTTAATTTTACCCAGCGATTTCCGCCTGCCCACCAAACACGCTTGGTTTGCAGATTGGCGTGCTGAAGGCGTTTTGTACGGCGGTGGGAGTGGGAAACAGCAAAGGCGTTATTTGCCTTCTTACCAGTTAGTTCACAGCGACGAGACATAGCAAGTATCTCCAGATTCTTATTTTAATACAGCCTTTCCATTCTATGTCTTAGACAACAGAAGTGGAAAAGGGAGTGGGGAGAAG
>NZ_NOLK01000191.1:0-13991 GCF_002245985.1 Nostoc sp. 'Peltigera membranacea cyanobiont' 232 | reverse complement strand
GTGGGACGATCCAGACATCCCAAAATATTCATGAGCGTGGATTTTCCCGAACCTGATGCACCCATAATCGAGACATATTCCCCTTCCTCAATGGAGAGTTCAATTCCTTTAAGTATTGGAACACTAAAACATTTTCAACTTGACCGACTTGAAAATCTACTTCCGCATTCATCCCAGAACGCAGTAGTCTTTGAGGGTCTGAAAGTGATACTCTGACTTCAAAACTGGTGACGTTTTGCTCTACTATTGCTTGGGCTGCGATTTGGCTGACTTTACCTTCAAAGGTTTTTCCTGGGTAGGCATCTGCTGTAATCGAGACTTTTTGACCAAGGCTGATTTTGGAAATATTTGTTTCTGCTAAATTTGCGACAACTTCATTTGTTGAAGCTAGAGATAAGATTGAAGAAGAAGAAGAAGAAGCTACTTCACTACTAGCAGTTGTGGGTGTCACGAAAGCACCTGGATCGGCAAATTTCTTTGTCACCACCCCATCAAAAGGGGCACGAATGATCGTGTCATTGATTTCGGCTTGGATGTTTTGCAGCGAACCACGAGCAGATGTTACCTGGGCGCGGGCTGCGTTAATGTCTTCTTGGCGCGTTCCGGCTTTCAAAAGTGCCAAAGCTTGCTGTCTCTGTTTTACCACAGCTTTTGCTTGCTCGATGTCTTCTGGACGTGACCCAGCTTTTTGTAATCCCAGTGCTTGCTGTGCTTCATTGACACTAGCTTGGGCGCTGTCGCGAGTGGCACGGATTTGGTTAAGAGTCTGAAGGGAGATACCGCCTGCATTGTAAAGCTGTTGATTGCGAACCAAATCGTCTTCTCCTTGGCGAAGGGTGGCTTGAGCGCTTTGCAAACGTGCCTGTGCTTGGCCAATATCTTGAGAGCGATTACCTGCTTGTACTTTTTGCAAATTCGCCTCAGCTTCGTCTAATACTCCTTGTGCTTGAGCAATATCTTGAGGACGATTACCTGCGATCGCTTTTTGCAAATTCGCCTCGGCTTGTGCCAATTGTCCTTGAGCAGAGGTGAGTTGCCCCCGCAGATTGGAATCATCCATGTAAGCGACAATCTGTCCTTGTTTGACGATATCCCCTTCCTTCGCCAGCAGTGTTTTCAAAATGCCGGAATTTTTCGGGCTGAGATTAATCGATCGCTCAGGCTTTACCGTTCCGTTTGCTGAAACTGTGATTGTTAAACTCTGCCTTTGTACAGGTCTTGTCAGCACCCGACGGCTAGCTTGTTGCTGGGAAACAACGGCTACTTGATAATAAACTGCATAGCCAATTCCCCCCAAAAGGCAAAAAGCAATTAGCCAAGAGAGCCAATTTCGTCTGCCCTTTTTTTTCTTTATCTCTGGAAGCGAAACTGATGAATCTACGGTATTTGGTGTATCAACTTTCATGTCCATTTTGTCTATAAGGAACGGCTACCAAGCTGGTTGTTCAAGGCTAAAACTATAACCTGGTAGCCTTTATACTGACAATTATTTTGGGTTAAGAGTGTTTTAAAGGTTTATTTGCAGTACTAACCCACTAGGAAGTCTGAAATAATCATCACGGACTCTTACTAATCTTCCAGCAGGAACAATTTCCTGACTGGGAAGAAGAATATCTCCGTTGGGAAGTCTGAAGTAACCTTGATTACGCAATCTGGCTATGGATCTAGCAGGAATAATTTGCCCATTGGGATATCTGATATCACCATTACCAAGTCTGACTACTCTGCTATAGGATTGGTTGTCACGGTTCCAATTATCCCGATCTCTAGAGTTTCTGACTTCTCCAGGATAGGATCTGCCGTTGCGGTTCCAATTATTTCTGTCTCCATTTCCATCTTCTCTATAGTTGCGTCTGCCGTCGCGATCGCGGTTCAAATTACTTCTGTCTCCAGGGTTTCCATCTTCTCTGGAGTCGCGTCTGCCGTCACGATCCCGATCTTGATTGTTCTGAGCAACAGAGTAGGCTTTCGTCTGGGCACTTGCAGGGGCAGTCAACAGAGTGGGAACAATTATCAGGGCCGCAGCAGCTAAGACTATCGATATACGGTTTGGTTTCAACATGGAATTAAATCCTTATTTAGATTAAAGTTCTATTTGGCTTAGGTTCCGATTCAGCAATCTTGAATAGTTGCTTTTGTTTTGGTATCAAGGTGTTTGATATTCACCTCATCGTATAAATTCATACATAATAATTATCGTTCAAAAACTTGAAACCAATGTATGACCAAAGTCATAAGTAATTCCAAAGTTATGTATGACCAAAGTCATCAGTTTTTTTAATGGGGAATAGGAGATGAATGAAAATATTAAATTTAACTGGTCGCGCCAGGATTCCCCGACTTCGGCCCATCTTGTCGGGGAGGAATGGCGCTCCGGGACTGGGGACTGGCGACTGGGAAGAGTTTTCAAAACTTGGGTAGTGGTCTGAATCCCCATCCAAGTTTTCCCAGTCCCCAGTCCCTAATCCCCAGTCCCCAGTCCTTCGTTCAATCCTGTATTGGTGCAATTCCTTGCCAAACAATATCCACAAAACTTTGAAGAAATGCCGATATTTCTGTGGCACGATCTTCAGAATTCAAGTAAGTTTCTATTGGTAAATTTGCCGTTTCTATACTGATTTGAGACGAAATTTGTTCTAAGAAAACGTAGTTCATCAGCGATCCGAGTAAAATATGAGCCACTGTCTGGGGATCGCAAGGGCGAAGGCGATTTTGGTTTATTTCATGCTCTAGGAAAGCGGTCAGTGCTTTGATATCTCGTATGGGTCTGGGTTCTTTACCTCCAGGTTCTGGAAACGCATTGCCTCGCGATCGCAGTATCACGATCAGAGGCAGCACCTCACGATAGAATTCCATTATCTTGAAGCAAATATTGATTAGATTTTCTTTGAGATTGCCTTTGCCACAAAGAGATTCCAACTCGTTCACCCAGAGGGGTTTTTCTGGAATTCCCATAGCCGCAAAAAATAATTCTTCTTTCGTTGAGAATCGCTTGAAAATTGAAGCTTCAGAAATCCCAGCCTGTTGAGCAATTTCTAAGGTTGAAGCACCAAATCCATGTTGCAGGAAAACTTGACGAGCCGCTTCTAATATTTGCTGATTGGTGATTCTGGGTATGCGAGCCATAAATAAGTAAGTGGTTACTTATTAATGTATTGCCTTAGTGATAGGGATGTCAAGAGCTAATGACGTAAGATTTTGCTACCGTCAAGAGCGGAGATCGTTTAAGCTAGCTGAAAGATTCTTTGATTAGTGGCTTAAAGGCGGTAATGTGCCTAAACATGTTCGTTTGATTTCTTTTCTAATGGTCTGTAGTTTGTGGAGTATGCCAAAAGCCGCTAACGCGCAGGCATTAATACCCCATACACTGCAACTAGATGGGACAAAGTTAGAGAAGCAGGGGTTGAGTCTGGCACAAGAGGCGGCTCAACTAGCTCAGTTTCAACAGGTTGAATTAGCTTTGCCACGAGCGCGTCTGGCTAGTCAACTAGCTCCGAAGAATGATAAGGTATGGTTGCTCTTAGGTGGATTGCAACTACAGACCAAAGAGTTTGACGGGGCGATCGCTAGTTTGAAAAAAGCGCAATCTCTCAACCCAAAAAATGGTGATATTTTGTTTGCTTTGGGTTCAGCTAATTTTCAGCAGAAAAATTACCAAGCAGCTGTTGTCAATTACCAAGACGGTTTGAAGTTAAAACCCAACGATCCAGAAGGGTTATTTGACTTGGGTAATGCTTACTTTCTGCTGGGTCGATTGCCGGATGCGATCGCACAGTACGATAAAGCAGTCTCTCAAGATAAAAAATTCTGGCCAGCGCTCAACAACATTGGCTTAATCAACTACGAACAGGGTAATATTCCCGAAGCGATTAAGCGGTGGCAATCTGCTGTAACCCTTGATAAACAAGCCGCAGAACCTTTGTTGGCTTTGGCAGTGGCACTGTACACTAAAGGCGATCGCCAACAAGGATTAAGCTTAGGAGAAGCCGCACTCCGCATCGATCAGCGCTATGCTAATTTGAATTTTCTCAAAGAAAACCTCTGGGGCGATCGCCTACTGTCTGATACGAAAAAATTCTTAGAATTACCCCGTATTCAAGCAGCCCTACAGCAACGAGAAAACTCATCATCAGCCCCCAAACAACAGCCTACGCAATAATTAAGGGACTTCCAACTAAAAAAATATCCCATTGCTTTGTAGATAGGGGGGCAGGCCGCTCTTAGGGACTTCCAAAAAATAAAATATACAGTAGGGTGTGTTAGGCGAAAGCCGTAACGCACCGAGATATCTGGCGGTGCGTTACGCTGTCGCTAACGCACCCTACAAAATTGGATATTTTTTTAATTGGAAGTCCCTTAGCTGGGGGAGGAACGATCGTGTTAAGTCTATAAATTGAGATAATTTATTTTTTGGAGTTCCCCAACAGACGCGATTAATCGCGTCTGTTAAATATTTCAACTCATAACTCATGACTTTCCTATTACCCCTTGCTTAACAGTACCTTTTCGTAGTACACCTATACTAACTAAAGACGGGAAATAGTCGCCCAAAAACCTTTGCGGGCGATTATTCCTGAAATCAGTCGTCAATTCTCACTGGTTGTCTGTGGGTAGAAGTGCAATGATTTGGTCAACAAACTGTTGATGGTCAACAACTGGCTTAGAAATGTAGCCATCAGCACCGCTTTGCTTAAGAAAATTCTCGCGATCGCCTTCCATAGCATGTGCTGTCACCAAAATAACAGGTAAGTTTGCTGTTTTTGGATCGGATTTTAACATTTGTGTAATCTTGATTCCATCAACAGATTTACCTTGGTAAACACTTCTCGACAGAGAAACATCCATCAAAATTAGGTCGGCTTCTCCTGATTGGGCAATTTTTATTACTTCCTCAACATTTTCAGTATGTTTCACTCCTAAGCCGCCGCGCTTGGACAAAATCTTGGAAAAAACGCGGGCATTAATTAGATCGTCTTCGACAATTAAAACAGTTTTCATGAGAATTTTAGTAATAGAGGTAGATGTAAGGAGCTTAGGCAATTCAAAATTACAAACGAGAAAATGCAGTCATGGGAAGTATCCTGGCTATGGAGTCTATACAAATTAAGTGTGCAGCAGATTATCATTCTATTAAAACAGCCACTTGCTATCCGTTCCCTTTTTAATAGTCTATGTACATCCTTGTCATCAAGGATGATACTACTGCTTTTTCTTTTATGACTATCAATATTTTGTTAGGAATCCCACTTCATCCGTTATGCTGTGGTTGCTGCAATATTGAGTTCCGCCAGCTTTTGTGTAGTTAAATTTCAGGGAAAAAACTCATGGCAAAACAGTTAAACCTTCTCTCAACGGGACAGGTAATTCCAACAGCCCTGCACACCGAGATGCAACGGTCTTATCTCGAATATGCCATGAGCGTAATTGTCGGGCGAGCGCTACCAGACGTGCGTGATGGCTTAAAACCAGTGCATCGCCGCATTTTATATGCAATGCACGAACTCGGTTTAGTACCAGATAGACCCTATCGAAAATGTGCCCGTGTAGTGGGTGATGTGTTGGGTAAATACCATCCCCACGGCGACCAATCAGTTTACGATGCCTTAGTCAGGTTAGTGCAGGATTTTTCTAGCCGCTATCCTTTGCTAGCTGGACACGGGAACTTTGGCAGCGTCGATAATGACCCGCCGGCGGCGATGCGTTACACAGAAACGCGCCTCGCACCCATCAGTCATGAGGGAATGCTGACAGAAATCGGCGAAGAAACGGTGGAATTTGTCGGGAACTTCGATAATTCCCAGCAAGAACCAACGGTTTTACCCGCTCAATTGCCCTTTCTGTTGCTCAATGGCTGTTCTGGGATTGCTGTGGGAATGGCGACAAATGTTCCACCGCACAACTTAGGGGAAGTTGTGGATGGGTTAATCGCTTTAATCGACAACCCAGATTTGTCAGATGAAAAATTATTCGAGCTAATTCCAGGGCCAGACTTTCCCACTGGTGGAGAAATAATTGGTGAAACTGGAATTCGGGAAGCATACACCACAGGTAAAGGTGGAATTTTGCTGCGGGGAGTTGCAACTCTGGAGGAAATTCCAGCTGCTAGAGGAAGCAAGCGACGGACGGCAATTATCATTACAGAATTGCCTTATCAAGTGAATAAGGCCGCCTGGATTGAGAAGGTAGCGGACTTAGTAAATCAAGGACGTTTGCAAGGAATTTCCGATCTTCGGGATGAGAGCGATCGCGAAGGGATGCGAGTCGTAATTGAACTCAAACGCGATACCAATCCCCAAGAAGTTCTCCAGCATTTGTATCACCAAACTGCTTTACAAATGACCTTTGGGGCAATTCTCTTAGCAATAGTGGATGGACAACCCCGCCAGTTAAGTTTGCGTCAACTGTTGCAAGAATTTTTGAGTTTCCGCGAAGAGACGCTGAACCGTCGCTACAATTACGAGTTGGGGAAAGCTCAAAGTCGCGTGCATTTGGTAGAAGGTTTACTTAAAGCCCTATCTAATTTGGATCGGGTAATTGAAATTTTACGGCAAGCTCCCGATGGAAGTACGGCAAAAATAAATCTTTGTAGCCAACTAGATTTGAGTGAGGTACAAGGAGATGCAATTTTGGCGATGCCGTTGCGCCGCCTCACCAGTTTAGAACAGCAAAATTTGCAGCAAGAATTTGAGCAAGTTAGCGAACAAATTAGTTCGCTAGAACAATTACTTAACGATCGCCGCGAATTACTCAAGGCGCTGAAAAAAGAATTGCGATCGCTCAAGCGCAAATACAGCGATCCCCGGCGGACAAAAATCGGAGAAGAACAAAAGTCTAAGGCAGAGGAGCAGAGGAGCAGAGGAGCAGAGGAGGAAGAGGAAAATCTGAAATCTTCTGAACCGGCAGAAGAAGCAATTTTAGAATTTACCCAACGGGGTTATGTCCGTCGCACCCAACCATCTGGGAGAAAGTCAAAAGCTGAAAATGGTCTGCATGATAATGACTTCATTATCCAAACTGTGTTGACTGACACCCAAAAAGATTTACTAATCCTAACTGGTGGCGGCAAAGTCTACCCTGTGAATGTGGGAGAAATTCCCCCAACAACTGGTCGTTCTCCACGGGGAAAACCTTTGATTACTATGCTCAGTAATACTGCTCAAGGCGCTCAAGAAGCTGTGGTTAGCCGCTTTGTACTACCGGACAATCTCGAAACTCAGCAGATGATTCTCTTAACAAAACAGGGAAGAATTAAGCGTCTGTCTTTGGGAGAATTCACTAACTTGACGCGGCGCGGAATCACGATTTTGAAGCTCAAAGACGATGATGAATTGTCATTTACCCAATTCACCGCTCCAGGAGCGCATCTAATTTTAGCTAGTTCCGGTGGGCGAGTGTTGCGCTTTGTAGCCAATGATGAACAATTACCCGTTATGGGTCGCGCAGCAATGGGTTTACAAGCATTTCGACTATTGAAAAATCAGCAAATGGTTGGCTGTGTCACTGTCGGCAAAGATGACCAACTGCTGCTAGTTACTCAAGAAGGATATGCCAAGCGGATGGCTGCAAGTCACTTAAGAGCGGCTAATCGCGGCGATTTAGGGACGCAAACGCTGAAATTTGCTAGCAAAACTGATAATTTAGCTGGTATGGTTATAGCGATCGCATCTGCCGAGGTCGCTTTAGTGACGAATAAAGAGCGGGTGGTGCGAATACCTGTGGAAACCGTGCCGATTTTAGGTAGAGATGTGAAAGGTGAAAGTATTATCCAACTCAACCGCGATGAAAAAATCATTACTGTTGCGGAAGTGCGATCGTAAATCAGAGTGATGTTCAACTTGCGACAAGCCAACTTGCAGGATTTAGAGGCGCTAATCTAACTGCGTCTCGAACTCCTGCGCGAGGTTGGCGAAATTAAAGGTGACTCTGACACCGCAAATCTAGCGGACGCAACTCGAAAATATCTTGACGAAAAAATGCCGTCAGGTGAGTTTTTAGCTTGGGTAGCTGAAGTGGATAGTCAAATTGTCGCCACTAGCGGCTTAGTATTTTTTCAACGACCCCCTTACAACGGCAATCTCTCAGGCTTAGAAGCCTACATTATGAACGTGTATACAATTCCGATGTGGCGAGGACTGGGAATTGCTACAGCATTGTTAAAGGAAATTATCAGCTTTGTGAGAGCAACTGAAGCAAAACGCCTCTGGCTTCACGCCACTGAGGATGGTAAACCTATGTATGAGAAGTTTGGTTTTGTCTTGACTTCAAAAGAAATGGAAATTGTCTACTACTGACTTAAATTATCAATATATTTTTCATTTAAAATAATAACATCTATCTAGATAAAGGAATTCACATAAATTATTTGATAATTAGTCTCAATAAAGTTATATTGTTTATAAGGCTAAAAATCTGGATAACATTTCTTCTCCCTCAGTAAATCTCACTGAAGGTTGATGTTTTAATATGTATAAATAGCTATATCCATTTATGTCAAGGTATGGAAACAAAAGTATAAAACATGTTGCCTTTCTAAAAATATTTGTTATATTAGTTTACATAAGGCAATAAACCTTAAAAATTAAGTTTGGAGTCCGAACCATGACAAACGTAAGCACAACAAAAGTAACTACTCCTGTAATTGAAGATCGCAACGCTTGGCGCTGGGGCTTTACCCCACAAGCAGAAGTTTGGAACGGTCGTTTGGCAATGATTGGCTTTTCAGCAGCCATTTTGGTTGAAGTTTTCTCTGGTCAAGGCTTCCTACATTTTTGGGGCATCCTGTAAGTTTTAATATCTAAGATGACCTATAAATAAAAAAACCTGGAGTGCTAATTCACTACCAGGTTTTTTATTTGTTTGTCATTTGTCAGTTGTCATTTGTCATTTGTTTATTTACTAATGACCAATGACTAATGATTAATAACTACCGAATATATTCCTTGAGAACGCTGTTACGATTGGGGTGGCGTAACTTACGAAGTGCCTTCGCCTCAATTTGACGAATCCGTTCGCGGGTAACGTTGAAAATCTGTCCGATTTCCTCAAGGGTCTTCATCCGACCATCATCCAAGCCGTAACGTAGTCTGAGGACATCGCGTTCGCGGGGGCTGAGACTGTCGAGGACTTTTTCCAAGTCTTCGCGCAGAAGATTTTTGGATACTTGGTCTTCTGGTGTCTCACCATCGGATTCAATAAAATCGCCCAATCGAGAATCTTCTTCTTTACCAATAGGCGTTTCTAGTGAAATAGGCAACTGGGCGGATTTAGCAATAAACCGCAACTTCTCAATGGTCATTTCCATCCGAGTAGCGATTTCTTCTTCGGTGGGTTTGCGACCCATTTCTTGAGATAGCAACTTGGTAGTTTTCTTAATCCGAGAGATGGTTTCGTAAAGGTGAACTGGAAGACGAATTGTACGGGATTGATCTGCGATCGCGCGGGTAATTGCTTGACGAATCCACCATGTAGCATAAGTGGAGAACTTATAGCCTTTTTCGTGGTCAAACTTTTCAGCGGCACGAATCAAACCGAGACTGCCTTCCTGAATTAAGTCTTGGAACGACAAACCACGATTCATGTACTTCTTGGCAATTGAAACCACAAGACGGAGGTTAGATTGCACCATCTTATCTTTCGCTCTGCGACCAACATGCAGGCGATAACGAAAAGCTGGTAAGGGCAGTTGGACTGCTTCTGCCCATTCACTATCTCGAGGATCGCGATCCAATTGTTCTGAGAGTCTTTCCCGCACTCTCTCTAATTCCAGCAAATCGGCGATTTTCCGCGCCAATTCGATTTCTTCGTCTGCCCGCAACAGCCGAATTCTACCAATTTCTTGCAAGTAAAGCCGAATGGAATCTTCTGTGTAATGCTTTTTCTTGCTTTGTGTCCGACGACGCGATTTAGCGGCTTTTCCAGACTTTGCGTCGTCCTCATCAGTCTGAGGCTCTAAAAATTCATCGTCACCTTCATCGATGATAAGCAAGTCCTCTTCATCATCTATTAAGAGTTCTTCTAACTCGAGCTCAGGCTGATTCATTATTTCTAGGTCAGGCTGATATATGCTTTCGAGTACGTTGTTAGCCTGGTTCATGCCGCGTTCCTCATGCTCCTTGCAGAATCAATTACTCAAGATGTGTTTACTGCTCTTTTAAACGAGCCAATTGTCAACCGAAAATAAGTTTTTTGGCAGATTTGCCAGAAATATTTTCGGACATTTTACACCTCCTGTTGGAGGTTTTTTAGTTTAGTTTAAGCCATCTATAAAAGTGATTTGCTCACCTTAGTAAATGTTATATGTGTTGCTATCACATACTGCTTTCAACTAACTGGTCAAAAAAAATACTCGTCTTTCTAAAAAAATTTGCCACTCTATACTAATGAGTTCAGACTGTTGGCAGATTTTCCTATAAAGACTCTTCCGATTGTAGCCTGTTTCACAGAAATTGCACTCTTTTTGTGTATTAATCATGAACTCTCACAGCAATTGTTAGCCACTATTACCAAAAAGACATTAAAAACGGGAGTTATACCCTTAAATTTTTCTCAACTTTTCGGAATTGTAGTGACGCTCTTATTACATTACAAGGTAAGTATGCTTGCTCCTGCCCGGTTCTATGTATTTTACACAACACTAACTACTTAGAAATAGTGCATTTTATGTTAACTCAGATGAGAAGTCTTAATCTACCCATTTTTACATTTCCTTCATAAATTACGCATTCCTGAGATTAAAGCTAGTCTTTCGATTGGGTAAATACAACCAGGGTGGTGGTGCTTGCCTTAAAGCAGTTAACCGTCTGCTTACTAATTACCTTAACTGAGGAGTTGAGGCTTTGGCAGAATTGACCTGATAGTAGATCAATTTAGGTTTAACTAATTCAGCCTTATTCACACGTTAGCGCACTGTGGCGATTTCAGCCCTATGAAACTTGACAAACTCTTCTTATTGTATACAAGGATATTTTAATCAATTCAAAAACAATTTGTCCTGTGAACTCGCTAGTATAGTCCTATTTTAGGCAAAAGTTCATTAGATACATACGATACAATAGCGATCGCCACGGCAGTATATGAAGATATTAACAAGTTTTCAGCCAGATGGTGTGTGCTTTCAGTAGCCATTACCCCAAACCGAGAGAATCAAGAAGATTACCTAATGATTTTAGTTACAAAGCTTTTTTGCGTAAAAGAATTGTAAATTTAAATACTTTTATTTCGGTAAGTTTCTGTCATCTTATGATGAGAAATCCCCAAGATACCTATTAATTGCTGTTTGATAGATGATATTCAGTTATTTTATTAAAGGATAACAAATGTGTTTCTAGTTGGTAGACAAAATTAATTAGCTAGTACTGCTTCTCTACGAAACGCTACGCGTTCGATAATTCGTAATTACTATTGTGTAAGGGTTTTAGACATTTCAAATGGGTGGCTGATTTCCGCCGAACTGTACTAGTCAGTGCAAAGAGTTTTGTCTTGACTAACTTTCCAATAAAATTGGTAGTTTTACTAACACTTAAATATTGAATTTTTGTAAAATATTGACAATAAGCAAATTATATGATTTTCCACTAAGTAGAACAGGGTAAATAATTAAAGGTTTGTAGTGAGAACTAAAGTTCTCAAATCAGGACTAAAGTCCTTGCTACGAACTGATTTTCGCTAAAGTTACATTACTTTACATAGTTTTTTTTTCAAGTCGTTCTACTTAACTTAGAATTCACCTAAGAGCTAGGGAATAAGAAACCGCAGAGTGGATACAATATTTATAGATTCCTTAGTTTGTCATCAGCCAAAAGAAGTATTTTTATAGCAATTTCGGATATAAAAAAGGTAATGGGTGAAAACGGATCGCTCATTACCAATGTCACAAATTATTTAAGTAGTGCTAGGGAATTGATCTTAAATATCTAAATCAGTGAAGTTGAGTTTAGAACCATAAGTTTCGATAAATTCTCGTCTAGGTGCGACGCGATCGCCCATTAAAATTGTGAAGATGCGATCGGCTTCAGCAGCATCCTCAATTTCAACTTGCTTCATTTTGCGGGTTTCTGGGTTCATGGTGGTGTCCCAGAGTTGTTGGGGCATCATTTCACCCAAACCTTTGAAGCGTTGGATGGTGTAGTTGGCGTTAGCGGGGAATTTGGCGATCGCTTGATTTTTTTCGCGATCGCTATAGCAGTACTCATGATTACGTCCCCGTTCGACTTTAAACAGTGGAGGACAAGCAATATAAATAAAGCCTTGTTCGATGAGTGCCCGTTGATATCGATAGAAGAATGTTAACAGCAAAGTACGGATGTGCGCTCCATCTACGTCAGCATCCGTCATAATAACTATGCGGTGATAACGCAGTTGGGTAGAATCGAATTCATCACCTTTGACACCTAGACCGAGGGCTGTAATTAACGATTGAACTTCGTTATTTTTATAAATTTTAGCGTCATCGGTTTTTTCAATGTTGAGGATTTTACCACGTAGAGGCAAAATAGCTTGAGTGCGGCGATCGCGTCCTTGTTTGGCACTTCCGCCGGCTGAGTCGCCTTCGACGATGAATATCTCAGATTCGCTAGGATCGCGAGAACTACAATCTGCCAATTTACCGGGTAATGGCGAAGATTCTAGTACAGATTTGCGCCGAACTAATTCCCGCGCATGACGGGCTGCTTCTGCGGCTTTGAAAGCTTGGATAGCTTTATCTAAAATTGAATCTGCGATCGCCGGATGAAATTCTAGATATTCGGTGAGGACTTCTCCCACCAAAGAATCGACAATCCCCCGCACTTCAGTGTTACCGAGTTTGGTCTTGGTTTGTCCTTCAAATTCTGGATCTGGGACTTTAACGGAAATTACCGCAGTCAAACCTTCCCGGACGTGTTCGCCACTGAGGTTAGTTTCATTCTCTTTAATTTTATTGCGCTTACGTGCGATCGCATTTAATGTCCGAGTTAGAACTGCCTTCAAGCCTTCTAAGTGCGTACCACCATCCACAGTACGAATATTGTTAGCAAAACCTAGTACATTATCCGTATAAGCATCAGTACACCATTGCAAAGAAACTTCCACTTGTACGTTGTTGCGTTCGCCCTGTACATAGATAATTTCTTCATGCAGAGGTTGCTTCTCGCGGTTCATGTACGCGATATATTCTTTAATGCCACCCTTGTAATTGTACGATTCTACCTTCGGTGTATCGCTTTTTAGTAACTCCAGACGGTGGTCAGTAAAGGTAATTTTGACACCTGCATTTAGATACGCCAATTCGCGTAGGCGACCTGATAAAGTGATGTAATCAAACTCAATGCTAGTTGTAAAGATTTGGGTATCTGGCTTGAAGGTGACAGAAGTTCCAGTTCTAGCTTCTTTGTAAGGCTTTGCTTGCAGTTCAGTAACTGGGATACCGCGTTCATAGCGTTGGAGATAAACCTTTTTATCTCGCCAAACTGTAACTTCTACAACCTCAGATAGGGCATTAACAACAGAAATACCAACCCCGTGCAATCCTCCAGAAACCTTATAGCCACCGCCGCCAAACTTACCACCAGCGTGTAGTACAGTCATCACGGTTTCTAAAGCTGATTTACCAGTGCGCGAGTGAGTATCAACGGGAATACCGCGACCATCATCTGTTACAGTCACAGAACCATCAGCGTTGATATCCACTTCTATATGAGTGCAATGACCCGCCAAAGCCTCATCGATTGAATTGTCCACCACCTCGTAAACTAAATGGTGGAGTCCTCGCGGCCCAGTGGTACCGATGTACATTCCTGGTCTTTTGCGGACGGCTTCCAGACCTTCCAGAACTTGAATCTGATCGGCACTGTAACTGCTCGTCATGTAAACTCTCCTGATGCGTGGGGTTAAACTCGCCTAAAATTAATTAAAAGCAAAAACACTCCAAAATTGTAGCACAAAAGCCTTGCTAGCGTCTGTAGGGCTTTTTCAAGAGAAGTTTATACTAGGGTTGCACTACCGTGGAAGAGGGG
>NZ_NOLK01000190.1:0-14031 GCF_002245985.1 Nostoc sp. 'Peltigera membranacea cyanobiont' 232 | reverse complement strand
ACCAATACCCAGCAGTAAAAGAAACTGTAGTTGTAGTCAGCGAAGAATCGGTAAATTCTAAACGTTTAGTCGCCTATGTAGTTCCTCAAAAAGAGCAAACACTGGCAATTCCTGAACTACGTAGCTTCTTAGAGTCAAAGTTGCCACCTTACATGGTACCATCTGCTTTTGTCAGCCTAGAAGCGTTACCATTAACACCTAATGGCAAGGTTGATCGTAAGGTACTACCTGTACCTGATACAGCAAGACCTGAATTAGGCAAAGAGCTAGTAGCACCTCGTAATTTCGTAGAAGCCAAGCTGGCTGAAATTTGGGCAGAAGTGCTTGGTGTGGATAAAGTGGGTATTTTCGATAACTTTTTTGAGTTAGGTGGTGATTCCATCCTTGCCATTGTAGTTATCACCAGAGCCAACCAGGCTGGTCTAAAACTGGCAGTTAAACAGTTATTTCAACATCAAACAGTTGCTGGTTTGGCAAGTGTGGCAGTTGCGAAAAAGGTAAAACAAGCTGAACAAGGACTGGTTACAGGTTTAGCTTCTCTGACACCAATACAATACTGGTTTTTTGAACAGAATCTACTCGAACCCCACCACTGGAACCAAGCAGTCTTACTAGAAGTTAAACAAGTTCTTGACCTAGCTGTATTAGAAAAATCCGTACAGCAACTGCTGTTACACCATGATGCTCTCCGCTTACGTTTTGAGCAAACAGAGTCTAGTTGGCAGCAGGTTATAGCCAGCCCTGATGCAGAATTACCCTGGATACACTTGGATTTCTCTGCCCTATCAGCAAGCGAACAAGAACTAGCCATCGAAACAGCTGCTACCAAATTACAAGCCAGTCTTAATCTCTCAACAGGCCCATTAATCCGAGTTGCTCTGTTCGACTTAGGGCAGCAACCAAGCCATTTGCTGATAGTCATTCACCATTTAGCCGTAGATGGCGTTTCTTGGCGGATTTTACTGGAGGATTTGGAAACAGTATACCAACAGTTAAGTCAAGGCAAGAAAGCGCAACTGCCAGCAAAGACAACTTCGTTTAAATATTGGTCGCAATGCTTACAGGAATATGCACAATCAGCTACCCTCCAGCAAGAATGGGACTATTGGCTGAGTCCGTGTTGGCAGGAGATTGCTCCTTTACCAGTCGATTTTTCTAACGGCGACAATATTGTGGCGGAAGTTCGGAACATCTCAATTTTTCTGACTGTAAAACAGACTGAAGCCTTGCTAAAAGAAGTACCAAAAGCTTATAATACACAAATTAATGATGTCTTGCTCACGGCATTAGTACAAGCTTTTTCTCAATGGACTGGCAATAGTTCTCTGTTGTTGGCTCTGGAAGGTCATGGGCGGGAAGAAATTTTCGATGATGTAGATTTTTCACGCACAGTGGGTTGGTTAACCTCTATTTTTCCTGTAATGTTAGATTTAGGAAAAACGTCCGATCCCGTAGATGCCTTGAAAGTGGTAAAAGAGCAGCTGCGGGGCATTCCAAATAAGGGAATGGGCTATGGTGTACTACGTTACCTAAGTCATGATACTACGAGAGTAGAGGCACTGCGATCGCTTCCCCAAGCTGAGGTCGTCTTCAATTACTTAGGTCAGTTCGATCAAACATTTTCGGACTCATCAATATTTAGAATCTCTCAGAACTCCCAAGGACAAACGCGCAGTTCGGGGAACCACGAGACCTATTTACTAAATATCAATGCTTTGGTAATTGATAACCAGTTGAGAGTGAATTGGGCGTACAGTGAAAAAATACATCGACGAAGTACTATCGAACGATTAGCGCAAGAGTTTTTGGAAGCATTGCTAGTACTCGTGACTCATTGTCAATCCCCTGAAGACAGAGGATATACACCTTCTGATTTTCCAGAAGCAGACTTGATTCAACAAGACCTCGATCGGTTTTTAGAGAAAATCAACCGAGGGAGTAAAAATAAAACAACATGAAAGAAGATATCCAAGATATATATCCACTATCTCCGATACAGCATGGTATGCTTTTTCACAGTTTGCACGCTCCAGAAATGGAGCTATACCATGCACAGTCCGTCTACACCTTTAGTGGCAATTTGAACCTTGCGGCTTTTAAATATGCTTGGCAGCAAGTAGCAACCCGACACACAATGTTGCGTACTAGCTTCTATTGGGAAGAATTGGATAAACCACTACAAGTTGTGCATCAACAAGTAGAAGTACCTGTAGAATACCAAGATTGGCAGGAAATCAATCCATTAGAACAGCAAGAGCATTTACAGTCTTTTCTCAACAGCGATCGCCTGCGACGTTTTGATTTTTCCCAAGCACCTCTAATGCGTGTGGCTATCATCCAGATTCAAGAACACGCTTACTATCTTGTTTGGAGTAGCAACCTGATCGTTCTAGATGGTTGGTCATATCCATTGGTATTAAATGATGTGATTGAAATTTATGAAGCTTATTGTCAGGGTGAGGATGCATCCTTAGCAGATGGCAGTTGCTTTAAAGATTATATCAAATGGCTCAAACAGCAAGATTCATCAAAAGCAGAGGATTTCTGGCGACAGCATCTTAATGGAGTCAAAGAGGCTACTCCCCTAAGGAATTTAGAGTCAAACAACTTGTCTCACTTAGAACAACGGTACGAGGATATAAAAATCAGTCTATCGGAAGCAACGACAAAGAATCTATATTTATTAGCAAGACAGCATCACCTCACTATGAGTACCCTCGTTCAGGGAGCTTGGGCTATACTTCTGTGTCACTACAATGGCAAAAATGATGTAATCTATGGCTGTACGACTTCTGGTCGTCCAGTAGATTTAGAGGGTTCGGAGTCAATGGTAGGGGAAATGGTTAATACCTTACCAGTAAACCTCAAGGTAAATATGGATGAGTATTTATTACCTTGGCTTCAGCAATTACAAAATCAGTTGATAGATATTCGTGAGTATGAGTATTATCCATTGGTAGATATTCAAAAGGGCAGCGAAGTTCGGGGTAACGTAACCTTGTTTGAGAGCATAGTGGTGTTCGAGAACCAAAAAACAGGTAAATTTCTGCAAGAATGGGGAAGTCTAAACATCTCTGAGAAAACTGAATATTACAAAACTAACTATCCTCTAACTATAGTTGGGTATCCTGGTTCAGAACTGACGATTGGAATTAATTATGATTTTCGCCGCTTTGATGCTGCAACAATCATTAATATATTAGAGCATTTAAAAATATTGCTCGAAGGCGTGGTGACAAATCCTCAAGTACGTCTTCAGGAGTTATTGTTGCTTACAGAGCAAAAGCCCCATATTAAATTATCAATGTTAGAAACAGAAATGTCATTGGATTTTGATTTTGTTTCCACCAATTAAATGGCTAGATAAAGCTTAAAAATCACAATTAACAAAAAGAAAACACCAAATTTCATTTCCAAGGTTTTTATCTTTATTTATTTGTAATTAGAGAAGAAGAAGGGGTTTTTGGCTTTTAGCGATCGCTCCTATAGATCCGAAGAGTCTTTTGAAGTAAAACCCCAAATTCAGCAATCCCAGATTAATTAATGTATTTTGTAATTCAAATAGAAAACTCATGAATATATTTGAAAAGCGTGAATCAAACGTCAGAAGCTATTGCCGCAATTTTACCGCCATCTTTCATAGAGCTAAAGGTTCTATAATTTATTCTGAATCAGGTGAAGAATATATTGATTTTTTAGCAGGAGCAGGTGCTTTAAATTATGGACATAATCACGACTATATCAAAGAAAAAGTGATCTCATATTTAGATGCCGATGGAATAACACATGGTTTGGATATGTATACTTCGGCTAAGGAGAAATTTTTAGCCAAGTTTGATGAGGTGGTACTAAGTTCAACAAAACTAGATTATCGCATTCAATTTTGTGGGCCAACAGGAACAAACGCAGTTGAAGCTGCTTTAAAATTAGCGAGAAAAGTAAAACGAAGAACAGGCATATTCTCCTTCATGGGAGCATATCATGGAATGACTTTAGGCAGCCTATCGATTAGTGGCAACATAGGAATTAGAGCAGGCGCAATTGGTACATCAAGTAATGTAAACTTTATGCCTTATCCTTATGGATTCATGGAAAGTTTTGACACAATAGAATATATAAATTCTGTTTTAAATGATGTCAACTCTGGAATTGAAAAACCAGCAGCAATAATCTTTGAAACAGTGCAGGCTGAAGGTGGAGTTGTTGTAGCTCCCATTGAGTGGATGCAAAGACTAAGAAGGTTATGTGACGAGAATGATATTTTATTAATCTGCGATGATATTCAGGTCGGCTGTGGTCGAACAGGCTCTTTCTTTTCCTTTGAAAGAGCAGATATTGTTCCCGATATGGTAGTACTTTCTAAATCTATTAGTGGGTACGGGTTTCCAATGTCACTATTATTGATTAAACCAGAATTGGATATATGGGAACCGGGTGAGCATAATGGTACTTTTCGGGGTAATCAATTGGCATTTATAGGAGCAACAGCTGCTCTAGAGTATAGAGAAAGTAGCAATCTAGAACAGGATGTCAAAGCCAAAGAACTTTTTTTGAAAAATTTTCTCACTCAACAAATAGCATCAATTAATGAAAAGATAGCAATACGTGGAATTGGTATGATTTGGGGTATTGATTTAAAAAATTTTGGCGGCAATAGTTTTGCTAAAAGTATAACATCGCGTTGTTTTGAGCTAGGATTAATAGTTGAACGCGCAGGTAGAAATGATACTGTAATTAAAATTTTACCCCCTTTGGTAATTGATATGTCTACCTTAGAAAAAGGTTGTTCAATTATCAAAGAAGCTTTTCATGACTGCATATCAAATTAAATTGGCATACTAATATTCATAACTTAGCAAGTAGTTTGTTGTCAGGAGAAAAATATGAGTACAAAATCACACTTAAATGACTTATTATCTCAAAAAATTTATTGGATAAATAAATTATCAGGAGAACTACCAGAAACAAATCTAATGCTGGACTATGTAAGACCTTCATTTCCTAGTGATAGAAACAAATCTCTTAGCTTTGACTTATCAAATGATTTATCTAAAGCAATCATTAAGCTAGCTAAAGGTTCTTATTTTTCAACGTACTTGATATTAGTGTCTGCATTGAATATATTGCTACAAAAATATACTCGAAATAATGATGTTATTATTGGAATACCTATATATGAAGAAAATGGTACAGGTTGCATAAATAACAAAGTCATTCCCTTGCGGACTCAGGTAACACGTCAACTTTCATTCAAAGATTTTACTTTTGAAGTCAAAGATGCAATTATCGGTGCTTTCAACAATCAGAACTATAATTTTCATGAGTTAATTAAGTTGTTAGAGCTACCAACAAGCCCTAATCGTTGTCCACTTTTTGACATAGTAGTTTTATTAGAAAATATTCACAGTAAAAAAGATTTAAATCAACTTAATAATGATATAACAATTTCTTTTTCAGTTAATGGTGAAGGTATTATTGCCAATATTGAGTATAAAGAACATCTGTTTAAAGATGAAAATATAAAATTGATGATTAGGTATTATACTAATGGTCTTGAGAATATTATCAATAAATTGAATAATAGAATATCAGATATTCTATTTTTGAAAGAATTTGATAAACATCAGCTATTGAAAATATATAACAACAAGACTAAAGAATATCCAGTCGATCGGACAATAAATAAATTATTTGAAAATCAGGTATCTCAAACTCCAAACAAGATAGCTGTCGTTCATCAATCCACTAAATTAACCTATCAAGAAATCAATATAAAAGCTAATCGAATAGCTAGATTACTGCGAAAAATAGGAGTTTCTAAAGGAGAGTTTGTAGGCATTTTTAAAGCTCGCGATATCAATTTCCTGGTTGCTATCCTTGCTATCTACAAGGCGGGTGGGGCATATATACCGATTGATAGTACTTATCCACCAAATCGAATTAAATATATGCTATCTAATAGCGAAGTTAAATTTATACTAACAGATTGTTCGCTATTAAATTCCTTATCAGACTTGGTAGAAGATGATTCGCAATTATCATCTATTATTTGTTTAGATGATGTCTTGAATAGGACTAAAATATGGGCTAATAAAACAGAGCTTAAAATATATAGCAAGTGTGATTTTGACCAGCTACCTCATGAAAATATAGAACATCTGAATGATGCTGTCACCCCAGCTTATATGCTTTATACTTCAGGCTCTACAGGATTATCTAAAGGGGCAATTGTTAGACATGATGGTGCAATAAATCATATTTATGCTCAATTTGATGAGTTGGAGTTAAGGTCGGAATTTTGTTTTCTCCAAAGCGCTCCTTCTTCAACAGATATTTCTGTATGGCAATTTTTGGCACCACTTTTAATTGGCGGAAAGACTATAATTGTAGATATCGAAACTGTTGCGATTCCCGACCAATTATTTGCAGTACTTAAATCAGAAAAAATTACTGTTGTTGAATTAGTACCAACATTATTTGGAGGGTTACTTGAATATGCTTCCCAATTACCAAACTATGAACGGGTATTACCAGATTTAAAATGGATGATATTATCGGGTGAATCTGTATCGGTTAAATGGGTAAATAGGTGGCTTGAGATATACCCCCATATCAGAATTGCTAATGCTTATGGCCCTACCGAAGCTGCTGATGATATCACCCAGTTTATCGTTAACAAACCTTTGCCAGAAAATCAGCGAACAGTTCCAATTGGTAAACCATTAGCAAACTTAAATCTCTACATTCTGGATGAAGAAATGCAGCTATTACCCATTGGTGTTCCCGGAGAAATCTGTGTATCGGGAATTGGTGTAGGTGATGGGTATTGGAAAAACGAAGAAAAAACCAATTTAAGCTTTGTTCCTAACCCGTTTACAGATACCATAAACAGCCTAGCTGGTAATCGCAGAGATGTAATTTATAAGACTGGAGATTTAGGAAGGTGGCTGACTGATGGGAACATCGAATTCCTTGGACGTATTGACCATCAAGTGAAAATTCGTGGTTTCCGGGTTGAACTTGGAGAAATTGAGACATTTTTAGGTCAGCACCCGAATGTACGTGAAAATGTAGTTGTGGTTCAACAGGAGCAAGCAGATAACGTGCAATTAGTTGCCTATGTGGTTGCGAAGACAGAAGTAGTTCCTAGTATTAGCGAACTCCGTAGCTTCTTGAAGGGAAAATTACCTGACCACATGATTCCTTCTGCCTTTGTAGTACTGAAAAATCTACCGCTAGCACCAAGTGGTAAAGTAGACCGTAAAGCTCTGCCTAAACCAGATAATCTTCGTCCAGAACTAGAAACAGCTTACGTGTCTCCGCGAAATGAGATCGAGCGGACGGTTGCTGATATTTGGCAAAAAGTACTTAAGGTGGAAAAAGTTGGCATTAAAGATAACTTTTTTGACCTCGGTGGTCAATCGCTAAATGTACTTCAGGTTTATAGCAAAGTGCGAGAACTTTTGAAAGCGGATTTAGCTATAACTGACCTTTTTAAATATCCGACTATAAATTCTTTATCACAGTATTTAAGTCAAAAAGATAATATTGATGAAGTATTTGCTTCTGAAAGTAATCAAATCAATGAAAATCTAGAAGCTGGTAAAGCTAGATTAAAACAAAGTCTCTTGCGAAAGAAAAAACAATTTATTTAAAACAGAATAAAAGATTAATTAAAAGGATAAAAAATGATGTCTAACTCAGTAGATTATTTAAGTGACAAAACAGGCTTAGAAATAGCTATTATTGGGATGAGTGGCTGTTTTCCCCAATCTCAAAATGTTGAGCAATTTTGGCAAAATATCCGAGACGGAGTAGAGTTGATTCATTATTTCAGCGCTCAAGAGCTAAAAGATTTAGGTGTAGATTCTGCCGACCTTACAAACCCTTATTATGTTAGGGCAGAGGGTGTAGTTGAAGATATAGATTTGTTTGATGCTTCATTCTTTGGTATAAATCCCAGAGAAGCTGAAATTATGGATCCCGGACTCCGTTTCTTTTTGGAACATGCATGGACAGCACTTGAAAATGCTGGTTATAGTTCCGAAGCTTACAATCAGCCGATTGGAGTTTATGTTGGTACTAGTTTTGGCGGTTATTTACGTAATATTTATTCAAATTATGAAATTGTAGAATCTCTTGGTGAACAACAAATAGAGAAAGGAACCTCTGGAGCTTCCGTTACATTTGCTTCTTATAAATTAAACTTGCAGGGGCCAAGTTATGCAGTTCAAACTACCTGTTCAAGTTCATTGGTTGCTTTACATTTAGCCTGCCAAGGTTTGCTTAGTGGCGAGTGTGATGTTGCTTTGGCGGCTGGAGTCTCAATATCAGAAGCAGTCGGTTATATATATCAGCAAGATGGAACTTCATCTCCTGATGGACATTGCCGTGCTTTTGATGTCAATTCCAAGGGATGTCCAAGAGGAAGAGGTTTAGGTGTTGTAGTTTTAAAGCGTTTAGAGGAAGCGATCGCAGATGGAGACTGCATCCATGCAGTCATCAAAGGTTCCGCCATTAATAATGATGGAGCAAACAAAGTTAGCTACACTGCACCCAGCGTTGATGGTCAGGCAAAGGTGATTAGAGCGGCTCAGATTATGGCTGAGGTGGAACCCGAAACAATTACCTATATAGAGGCTCACGGGACTGCAACCGCTCTAGGCGACCCCGTTGAAATTGCTGCTTTAACACAAGCTTTCCGCAGCAAAACTCAGAAAAAGGGCTTTTGTGCGATCGGTTCTTTGAAAACCAACATTGGACATTTGGACGAAGCTGCTGGAGTTGCAAGTCTAATTAAAACCGTTTTAGCACTCAAGCATAAACAGATACCACCTAGCTTAAACTTTGAAGAACCTAACCCCCAGATAGATTTTGCTAACAGTCCTTTTTACGTTAACAACACATTGTCTGAGTGGAAGAGCAATGACGCTCCTCGTCGTGCTGGAGTTAGTGCTTTTGGTTTTGGTGGGACAAATGCCCATGTAATTTTAGAAGAAGCGACCATAATTAAACCTTCTAGCCCTTCTCGGTCTTGGCAGTTATTATTACTTTCAGCTAAAACAAATACAGCACTGGAAACTGCTACAGAAAATCTGGCTAATTATCTCCAAGAGCATCCAGATTTCAATCTCGCTGATGTTGCTCATACTTTGCAAGTGGGCCGCTGGACTTTGAACCATCGCCGAATGGTAGTTTGCCAAAACCAAGAAGATGCAATCAAGGCGCTGCAAGACCCTCAAATGGCTTTCACCCATTACCAAGAACCTTGTAATCGCTCGATTGTGTTTATGTTTTCTGGACAAGGTTCGCAGTATGTAAACATGGGTCGGGAATTATACGAGAGTGAAACCGTATTTAGAGAGCAAGTTGATTACTGCTGCGAGCTGCTCATACCTCACTTAGAAGTAGACCTACGTACAATTTTCTACCCCTTTGCAGAAAAAACTCAAGAAGCAGCACAAAAGTTGCAGCAAACAGCAATTATTCAACCAGCTTTGTTTGTGCTTGAATATGCTTTAGCCAAGTTATTGATGGCCTGGGGCGTGCGTCCTGAGACTATGATTGGTCACGGTATAGGAGAGTATGTAGCCGCCACTGTGGCTGGAGTTTTCTCTTTGGAAGATGCCTTGGCAATAGTAGCTACTCGCGGAAAACTAATGCAGCAGTTGCCTAGTGGTGCTATGCTCTCGGTTCAGCTTCCAGAACAAGAGGTAAAACAACTGCTAGAAAAGGAAATCTCTCTGGCTGCAAGCAATGCACCTTCTTCCTGCGTGGTGTCTGGTTTGACAGAAGCGATAGACCAATTGCAACAGAAGCTACAACAAATAGGTGTAAGCTGTAGACATTTGCATACTTCCCACGCCTTTCATTCTCAAATGATGGAACCCATCATTGAAGCTTTCACCTGGTCGTTACAAAAAATAAAACTCAATCCCCCGAAAATTCCTTTTGTGTCCAATGTTAGCGGAACTTGGATTACCGTAGCAGAAGCGACAGACCCTAACTATTGGGCGAGGCATTTAAGGCAGCCAGTGCGTTTTAGCCAAGGGGTAACAGAGTTACTCAAACAGCCAGAGCAAATACTGTTGGAGATTGGCCCGGGAGGGACACTGAGTAGTTTGGTTAAACAACATCAAACAGATGAACTGATAGCCCTAACCTCTATACGACATCCTCAAGAGCAACAATCAGATGTAGCATTTTTACTCAACACCTTGGGTAGACTTTGGGCAGTAGGAGTTCACATTGATTGGTCTGGTTTTTACGTAGATGAAAAGCGTCATCGTGTACCCTTACCTACTTATCCTTTTGAGCGCAAGCGTTACTGGCTGGAGGTAAATCGAAATGCGCTTCTGGCAATGAAGTCGTCAAAAACCTTAGATAAGAAGCCAGATATTGCTGACTGGTTCTACATTCCTCGTTGGAGAGAATCTACACCGCTTGAGCTTTTCCAAAAACAAAAGCTGGTAGAACAAAAGTTATGTTGGTTAGTTTTTGTCGATACCTATGGAGTGGGATCAGAAATTGCAGAAAGACTCAAACAACAAGGTCAGGATGTGATTACCGTCAAAGTCGCAGATAATTTTGCGAAACTTAGTGACTGTACATATACAATTAATCCCCAACAGAGAGATGATTATGATACCTTGCTTCAAACACTGCAAGAGCAGAATTGGACTGCCCAGGGGATTGCCCATTTTTGGGGCGTTACTCCCAACGATACTCTACACTCTCAAGAGCTAGACGAACAAACACAACATCAATTTTTTGAAGATTGTCAGCATCTCGGTTTCTGGAGTCTACTTTTTTTAACACAGGCCTTAGGAAAACAAGATATTAGCAATTCTCTGAAGCTGATGGTAGTCACCAGTAATTTATATGATGTAACTGGCGATGAGAAATTATGCCCTTCTAAAGCAACCGTATTAGGGCCATGTAAGGTAATTCCCAAGGAATATTCAAACATATATTGCCGTAATATTGATATAGTAGTCAATTCTTTAGAAACCCCATCAGGACAAAAAGTTTTAGACAATCTGATCGCAGAATTTACAGCAGATCAAACAGATGACATAGTTGCCTACCGTGGTTATCATCGCTGGATTCAATCGTTCGAGCCTGTGCATTTGGAACAGAGCATAGCTGATAAAACTAAGTTAAAGGAGGGAGGGGTTTACTTAATTACTGGTGGACTAGGCGGTATTGGTTTAGTATTAGCAGAACATCTAGCAAAGAAAGTGCAGGCTAGATTAGTTCTAGTTGGACGAAAGAGTATTCCTGAAAAAGATCATTGGCAAGAATGGTTGGCAACTCATGATGAACAAGATCGGGTTAGCCGGATAATTTGTAAAGTGCAAGTATTAGAGGCTCTTGGTGCAGAAGTTTTGGTAATCAGTGCGGATGTGACTAATTCCGAACAAATGCAGGCTGTGATTGCTCAGTCAATAGAAAAATTTGGTGAGATTAATGGTGTTATCCACGCAGCTGGTATTGCTGGTGGCGGTGTCATCCAACTTAAAACCCCGGATATAGCAAGCAAGGTACTCGCACCAAAAGTCAGAGGAACGATATTACTAGAGCAAGTTTTTCAGAATATTAATTTAGATTTCTTGGTACTTTGTTCATCCCAAAGTTCTATATTGGGTGAATTTGGACAGGTAGATTATTGCGCGGCTAATGCATTTCTTGATGTATATGCATATAATCAAGTTTCTAAATCTGGAAGATTAACAATATCAATCGACTGGGATACTTGGCAAGAAGTAGGTATGGCAACGGAGATTATTTTACCAGATAATCTCAAATATATAGCGGAAGATATAGTTGCAGAAGAATTAAAAGAAGCAATAATGCCCCAAGAAGGCGCTGATGCTTTTGATCGCATTTTGGGAAGTGCCTTACCTCACGTTGTTGTGTCAACAAAAAATTTCTCAGATGTAATTAAGGAGAATCATTATCTCAATTTTCTGGAAGAAGGATTAAAACTTCTGGAAGATAACTCAGCTTCAGCTAGTATTTCCCAAGCAAACCATCCTCGCCCAAATCTAGGTAATGATTATGTTGCACCTAATAATGAAATCGAAGGAACTATTGCTCGAATCTGGCAACAGATCCTGGGAATTAATCAAATAGGTATTCATGATAGCTTTTTTGATTTGGGAGGACATTCCCTATTAGCTACTCAACTTCTCTCTCTATTGCGTCAAGAGTTTCAAGTAAACCTGTCTCTGCATAGCTTTTTTGAAGCACCCACTATCATCGATCAAGCATTGATGGTTGAACAGACCCGAAATTCGGGAGAAAGGTATAGTATCAACATGATTGAAAGAATCGAGCGGAGTAATGAGCAACAGGTGTTGGCAAAACTCGATCAAATTTCAGACCAAGAAGTAGAGTTACTGCTTAATAAGGTGTTAGCAGAAAAGGGAACTGAACAATGACCAGTAATCACGAGAAAATTAATGATATTTCACCAGAAAAAAAACGTGAATTGTTGGCAAAACTACTTCAAGAAAAGGTTAGCCAGCTTCAGACTTTTCCAATGTCTTTTGGTCAACAACGACTTTGGTTTATAGACCAATTACAACCTGGTAACTTTGCTAATCACATATCGGCAGCTTTGCGTCTTACAGGTTTTCTGAATCAAGCTGCATTATTGCAAACCCTGAATGAAATAGTGCGACACCACGAAGTTTTGCGAACTACTTTCGCAACGATGGAAGAAAAACCTGTTCAGGTAATTATTCCTACTTTAAGCTTGAATTTACCTACCATCAATCTGGAGGAATTATCTGAGTTTGAGCAAGAAGCTGAAGTTAAAAAGTTAGTTATACAAGAAATTCAGCAACCCTTTAATTTGAGCCAAGCTCCATTACTGCGAGCTACTTTGCTGCGTCTCAAAGAAACAGAACACATTCTAGTGTTCACAATGCACCATATTATCTCTGACGGATGGTCAATGGGAGTACTGACTCAAGAAGTCGCAGTACTTTACGAAGCCTTCTCGAAAGGGCAGCCTTCTTTGCTTTCAGAACTGCCAATACAGTATGTAGACTTTGCAGCTTGGCAGCGACAACGGCTACAAGGAGAATTACTACAATCACAAATATCTTATTGGAAAAACCAGTTAGAGGGCGCACCAAAATTATTAGAGTTACCCACTGACTACCCACGACCTGCTGTTAGCAGCTTTCAGGGTGCTAGCTATCCATTTGAGTTATCTGATGATTTATATGTAGCCTTAAATAAATTGAGCCAGCAGCATGGAAGTACCTTATTTATGACCCTGCTGGCAGCCTTTCAAATACTACTATGGCGTTATACGGGTAGTGAAGATATTGTAGTCGGCTCGCCCATTGCTAACCGCGATCGCACAGAATTAGAAGAATTAATTGGTTTTTTTGCTAATACAATTGCACTGCGAACTAATTTGGCAGATAATCCTACCTTTGAGGAGCTACTAGCTCGTGTGCGGACAAACCTATTAGGAGCTTATGCCCATCAAGATTTACCTTTTGAGCAGCTAGTAGAAGAACTGCAACCACAACGAAACTTGAGCTACACACCAGTATTTCAAGTGATGTTTGTGCTTCAAAATACACCAATGCCAGCTTTTGAATTGCCTGGTTTGACTATAAATCCCTTGGTAATTGATAATGGTAGCGCCAAGTTTGATTTGACTTTAGAGATAACAGAAACACCACAAAAAATTTTTGCTAACCTGGAGTTTAATACAGATTTATTCAAGGAAAGTACTATTAAGCGGATGGCTGTACATTTCCAAACCTTACTTAAAGAGATTATTGCAAAGCCGAAACTACCGCTCTCAGAATTATCACTGCTAACAGAAGTTGAGCAACATCAGTTACTTGTAGAGTGGAATGATACTCAAGCTGACTATGCCCAAGATAAATGCATTCATCAGTTATTTGCAGAGCAAGTGGAGCGTAGTCCCGATGCAGTAGCGGTGGTGTTTGAAAATCAGCAATTGACCTATCGACAGTTGAATGAGCGGGCTAATCAGTTAGC